>CAZEWI010000001.1:0-40816 GCA_964514455.1 uncultured Bacteroidales bacterium
ATATTCTTGGTGATGAAGATCATCTTGGAGATATGGATTTCAAAGTTACTGGAACTGATTCTGGTGTGACCGCTCTTCAAATGGATATCAAAATTACTTCTATAACTTTTGAAATTATGAAGCAGGCTCTTAAACAAGCAAAAGAAGGCCGCTTACATATCTTGGGAATTATGACTAGTGCTATTAAAGAGCCTAGAAAAGAATTATCAAAATACGCTCCTCAAACAGTTATGATGAAAATCAATACTGATAAAATTCGTGAGGTTATTGGTAAAGGCGGTAGTGTTATTCAAGATATTATCAAGAAAACTAATACTGCTATTGATATTGCTGATGACGGCACAATTAAAATAACTGCTAATGATATTGAAGATATAAATCAAGCAAAAGCAATGATAAATAACATTGTTGCTGAACCTGAAGTTGGACAAATTTACGAAGGTGAAGTTGTTTCAATTAAAGATTTTGGTGCTTTTGTAAAGTTCTTTGGTTCAAATGAAGGACTTGTTCATATTTCTGAAATCACAGGCGAAAGACTTGAAACTATGAAAGAGTCTGGTCTTAAAGAAGGTCAAAAAGTTAAAGTTAAATTCCAAGGTTTTGATAAACGCGGAAAAATTAAATTGACTATGGTCGGTGTAAAACAAGACTAATTGATTTAGTTTATAAACAAAAAAACCGGTAATTGCCGGTTTTTTTATATTGAAATGAAATTTAATATATGATATAATAGTAGCATTACAAGGAGGAGAGTAATGAAAAAATTTTTAATTTTAAGTTCATTTTTAGTGCTAGGGGTAATTTCAAATGCTTCCGCTGGAACTTTTATGCCTGTTAGAGATACTGTGAAAATGGCAAAATCTTTAATGGAAGAAGGTTATGATGTGAAATTTAGCTGTCATAGCGGTTTTTGTTGTGGATCTACTGGGTATCATCAAAGTTCTGACGATCTTTATCCTATAATATATTTTGATGAATTTAATGAAGAGTATTATAAAGATTGCGAAAATAACAGGCCTGAGATGGAGTTTGACAGAGATGTTTTTCCTCCTAAAAATCAGAAAAAAGCAGCACCTTTTTTCGCTGAAGATCCAGAACCAATAAACACAAAGCCTCAAATGCCTTTTAATATAGTTATTTCTAAATAATTTATATTTTATAAAAATATTTTACCTGTATTATCAGGTCTTCGCAAAATTGCGGTTCTCGCAATGACGGGGTATAATGTGCCTTATGAAATTCACTGACTAAATCAGCAAATGACATCATAAAAACAGGAACTGCGATGCAGAAAAGATAGTTTAATATATTATAATGTAGTTCCTAAAATTCCGTGGAAAAAGTTATCTGTTTCACGAATCGTTTTCATAACTTTTTTTGGATTTAATGTCTGCATTAAAGTTAAAATTGTTCCGTGTGATGTTGGGAGCATATCACTAATATGGACACTCTCACGAGGCAGTTTTTCAAAAAACTTTGACTCTGGTTTTATTTCAGCCACCATCAATGGTTTATCCGACTTAGTTTTTTGACATTTTGCTATATAAATTATACATTCAGGAGATGCTATAATCTTACTAGTAATTTGAGGTGATGGGCATCTATTTGTTTGAGTCAATGGAAACCACCAACCATGAGAATTTGAAAAAACTGGAATACACAGCGAAATATCAGGATATTTTTCCCATAAAGTTTTAATATCTTCTATGGATTCTATCATATGAATAGGGGTGCCGGTTATATCAAGTTCTGAAACTGTTTTGAAACATGTGTGATACTGATTTTTTGATAACTTAGAAAAAGCCCTATCTGACGATGGCCAAAATAAAGCATAACTTGGTGGAAAAACGCTATCTACAAACTCTCTCATAAAAACATTATATCATAAAAATTGGCCTAAAATCATAAAAAAACTTGTTTTTTACTACAAAAACTCCTTGACACGAGCCAAATGAGCATATTTTTCCTCATTTTTCTGATAATTGTTAGTTGCTCTATATTTATATGGATTTTTCTCATTATTATAATAATAAAGCCATTTATTTAGATTCTCTTCTGTAATTTCAATCAAATTATCTATGTCTTCTGAATCATCATAATTCAAAACTTTTATATTTTTACTAGAACCTTGAAGTATTTGAATGACTATGGCTGAAGTGTTTTTTAAGCCTGTATAACCGCCTTTTTTCAAAATCAATGCCTCTATCGCCAGTTGAGGTTTTTTGAAATTCTTCATCATAGTTATATTTGGAATGTTTGAACCAGTCTTTATATCCATTATATAAGATGTATCATTATTTTGCCAAATTTTATCTGCTTTTGCTGTTATTACAATCCCCGAATCGGTTTTAATCTCGCCCGTATATTCAGTCCAAGATTTATCACTTTTATGAGAAGCCCATAAATCTATGACTTGTTTTGATATATCTACAAATCTTTGATTCCAAAAACCATATAAATATGAATTTTTTGAAATATATTTTAAGGCTTCTTTTTGAAAATCTTCAATTAAATTTTGTTCCGTTATATCTTTATCTATTTTTTCTAAAACATTATGAATTAAATTTCCAAAATCCATAGGCATTACATCTCTATTAATTTCGTCTTTTGGATAAAGACTTAAAATTTTGCTAGCATAAAATTCATACGGATTATTTCTCCATTTTTCTATATTTGTTGCTGCTATTTTTTGAGGCCTGTATTCCAATGGTGGATTGGCAAAAATACCAGTGTTTTTATCATTCTTTGTAAAGTTTTTCAAAGGAGTATTTAATTCTTTTGCGGATTCTAAATACACATTTGAATCAGATAATCCGACCTTTAATTTATTTAATAAAATTTTTACTCTGGATAAAAATCTGGATTCCGAGGCCATACTTGAACCGAGTTTTTTTGAACGAACCCAATAGACTTGTGGAGCAGATGATAATGTTATAAAATCCAAAGCCATTAAACCAATTTTACGAATCGCTTTTGGCCAGCCAATTTTATCTGCCATTTTATTATTTAACCAAGGGTGGCTAAACCCAAGTTTTGGAAATAAACCATCATTTAATCCTGCTAAAATAATAATATCTGTTTTAATCATACGGGCTTCTTGAGTTCCCATTACAAAGATGTTTGTATCTTTCGCTTCCCGAATTGATATTCCAGATAAAGTCTGATTTAATAACGATATATAATCGTCCCAATCCAAGTCTGTTAAAATCTTTTCAATATTATTTTGAGACTCTTCTAATTTTATTAAAACTTGTTTTGATTCATCACTATAAATTTCACTATCTTGCTGTCCTTTATCATCTATTGTTAGTTTATCAAATATATCTAAAATTTGATTAAAACAAGATTCTTCTTTTTTTACTTCATTTAATTTTACTAATTTATCAATCCAAATCAAAAATTCATCAGAAAACTTTTTATGTCTTTCTGTTGCAATTCTATCTATAAAAGACGGTAATTCTGTTAAATCATTTACTAAATATAATCCACTAAAAACATCGTTTTCTAAAATAGAAACAAAAAGTTTATGATTGAATTCTGATTCTCCAAAATAAACCCATTTATGTTTTAACAAACTTAAAATATCAATTGGATTATTTTTTGTTTTTATAAATTTAGCAATTCTTAAAAATAATTGCCCAATCAAAATTTCACTACCAGATTTTCCACTGGAAAAATCCGCAGAGATTCCATAATTTTCAAAATCAACTTTTAGTCTATTAGTTAGTCCTATATCTGGACTTATAACAGCAATAGATTTATTTTCTTTATGTTTTTCACTAACTATTAAACTAATTAGTTTAGAAGATACAGCCTCATCATCGCATTCTATATTTGATATATTCAATTTATTTAATTCAGTTTTTGACTCTGGATTTCCGTATAAGTAAAATGCATCTGATAAAAATTTATTTGTAGAATTATCCCCTGTATCTATTATTTCAATATCATTTGGTTCTAAATCTAAATGCTTTAACAAATTAAAAATACCAAAATATGGATGATGTTCTGATTCTGTTTTTAGAACTAAATCCATTTCATTTTTAGTCATTAAACTGACATTTCCAGGAAGTAAAATTTTACCATTTTTATTATGATAAACTGCCTGAATTAAATCAGAGGTAATAGGTGCAGATGCTGTTGAGCCACAAACTATAATTCTGTTATAATTATCAAGTTTATTTTTCCAATTCTTTGTTGAAACTATATTTGATTTTGCTTTTGTTATAGAATTAAAATCACTTGCTAAAATAGCCGGTAAAACCCTTGTAGTTAAATCAAAAAATTTAGCCTTGTCTTCAAAATTTTTTGCTAGATTTGTGTCATCAATTAAACTGGTCCAGTCTGGAATTTCTAAATCTTCCACCGTCATAGTATTAAACATTTTAATCAGACTTTCAGCCATAGGTAATAAAAATCTTACATGTAATTCTGGTGATTTTTTTTGAAGAAGTTTTATAACTAAAAAAAGTTCAATTTGAGAATCTATAATATCTTGGTCTTCGTTATCTTCTCCTGTTCCAATCGCAATCATTTCAGGAAGTATTGTTGTCCCAATTTTTTCGGCTAGCATTTTTTGGCAAAGTCTAATTGCTCGGTGAGATGGTAAAAATAGCAATGTTTTTTCAAAATTATTGATTTCTGGCTCTAATAAACTCCATAGTCCATCTATTAAATTAAAGGGATTTGAACAAGTAAAAATTTTTTTATTGAGGTTTTTCATAATAATGATTATGATTCATAATATATTAAAAATCAAGAAAGGAGTTTTTATGAAAATCGCAACTTGGAATGTCAATAGTATTCGTGCAAGAATGGAAAGTTTTTTATCTTGGATTAAAGAAGAAAATCCAGATGTTATTATGATTCAAGAATTAAAAGTTATTGATTCTATGTTCCCTTTTAATATTTTTGATTGTCTGGGCTACAATATCAAAGTTTATGGACAAAAATCTTGGAATGGAGTGGCTATTTTTTCTAAATACTCCATAGAAGATGTCGTTAGAGGACTCCCAGATTATCCAGATCAAAATGCTAGATTTATAGAATGTTTAATTGATGGAAAAATTCGCCTTATAAATGTCTATATGCCTAATGGAGAGGCCGAAGATAGTCCAAAATTCCCTTATAAATTAGAATGGATGCATGCTTTTACGGATTATATTAAAGGATTTGTTGATTCAGAAGAGCCAGTTTTTATTGGTGGAGATTTTAATGTTGCTCTGTTGGATAGAGATATTTATAATCCTGCTGCTTATAAAGGTTCTTCTATTTCTGCTCCTGCAGCAAGAGAAATTATGTCTGGCTGGATAAATAATCAAGGTTGGACCGATGTTTTTCGTTATAAAAATCCAGACTTAGAAAAGGCTTATACTTGGTGGGGATATAGGGGTAATGGCTTAGAAAAAGATTATGGCATTTTATTAGATTATTTTCTGGCAAATAAAGCCGCTTTAAGTCTTGTAAAAGATTGTAATATAGACAAAAAACCTAGATATCACAAAGGTGCAAGTGATCATGCTCCTTTGATAATGGACATAATAAATTAGTTGTATTTTAATTTTTTATTTGCTATGCTACACAAAACATAAGAAGGAGTAATATATGTTTGATTGGAATTTATTACAAGAAGAAGCAAATTTAAGAACAAAACAAACTCTTGAAGTTCTTAAAACTGAATATACTGGACTTCGTACTAGTCGTGCAAGTGTAAATATGCTTGATCCTATTCGTGTTGATGTCTATGGTTCTTTAATGCCTGTAAATCAACTTGCATCTATTTCAACCCCAGAGGCTCAAACTATTTCAGTTTCCGTTTGGGACTCATCTGTCGTTTCTAAAATTGAAAAAGCAATTCGTGAATCTGGTCTTGGATTAAATCCTCAGGTTGATGGAACTTTAATTCGTCTTCGTTTGCCAATATTGACTGAGGAAAGACGTAAAGAATTAGTAAAAGTAGCAAGAGAATATGCTGAAAAATCTCAGGTTGCTTGTCGTAATATTCGTCAGGACATTATGCAGAAAATCAAAAAAGCAGAAGCAGATAAAGAAATCTCTGAAGACGATAGAAAAAAATATGAAGAAGATATTCAAAAAGTTTTTGATGCTCGTTCAGTTGAAATTTCTGATATAGCTAAACTCAAAGAACAAGATATTATGAGTGTATAACTATGATTCCTAATCATATTGCTTTTATTTGCGATGGTAATGGTCGTTGGGCTACCGCACAGGGTAAAAAAAGGACTTATGGTCATAAAATGGGTGAAAAAGTTTTTGAACCTGTTGTAAATTACCTGTTAAAACAAGGTGTTTCTACTATCACATTTTTTGTTTTTTCTACTGAAAATTGGAAAAGGTCTGAAGAGGAAGTAAATTACCTTATGGAGAGATTTGAGTATGGATTAAAATCTCAGGCTGATATGGCTATGAAAAAAAATCTTAGGATTAGAATTCTTGGAAGAAGAGATAGAATCTCTAAAAAGATTTTAACTTTAATTGAAAAAATTGAAAAAGACACTTCTGAAAATACTGCGGGAACTCTTTGTTTTTGTTTAGATTACGGCGGACAGAATGATATTGCTGAGGCAGGAAAACAAATTGCACTAGATGCTAAAAATGGAATTATAGAACCTGAGAATATAAATGAAGAGATTTTTGGTAGTTATTTGCCAGATGCTGATATAATCCCCATTGATTTAGTTGTTAGAACTAGTATGGAACGAAGAATATCTAATTTTATGCTGTGGCATTTGGCTTATAGTGAGTTGGTTTTTATTCCTGAATATTGGCCAGAAATGAATGAAAAAATTTTAGCAAGAATTTTAGATGATTATCAAAATAGAGACAGAAGATTTGGAGGACTCAATGAAAAAAAATAATACACTATTAAGAATCAGTTCTTCTATAATAATGTTTTTAATTTTGTTATCATTATTTATTTTTCCTAATTTATTGCCTTGGGTAGGTGGATTTGTTTTCGGTGGAATTTTATGGGAATGGGAGTCTATATTCAAAAAAGCCGGCTTTTTTACAGATTATAATTTTAGATTAAATGCTATAGGTTTAATTTGGATTTTAATTTTAATAGCCTCATTTATTTATCTTTTATCAATGCCTGTGTTTTTACTTTGGTTATTACTAATTGTTGTCGCAACCGATATAGGAGGCTGGGCTTTTGGAAAAACTTTCAAAACTGATAAATTATGGGAAAAAGTTAGTCCTAATAAAACTTGGGGTGGTCAAATTTTTGGAATAATTATGGCTATGATTATAAGTGGATTTTTTGGATTTTATTTCAAAAATCCTCCTTTTATTATGTGTGCTTTTCTTGGTGTTTGTTTTTCTTTGTTTGCTCAATATGGAGATTTAACTATGTCTTGGGTAAAGAGAAAATATGGAATTAAAGATTTTTCAAATCTAATTCCAGGTCATGGTGGATTTTTTGATAGATTTGATGGGTGGATTTATACTTTGCCCATGATGGCTATCTTTGTAAAACTAATAATAGGATAATAATATGTTATATGGAATAATCGGATTTTTTATAATTTTACCAATAGTTGTTTTAATTCATGAATTAGGGCATTTTTTAGCCGCTAGATATTTTGGTATTCGTGTTGATGCTTTCTCAATAGGTTTTGGAAAGCCTATTATAAAATGGAAAGATAAAAAAGGAACAGAATGGAGAATTGCTTGGATTCCTCTGGGTGGATATGTTTCTTTATACGGACAAGATATGTTGTTTGAAAGAGAAAAATATAAAGATTTACCAAAAGCAGAAAAAAAAGATCATTATTTGTCAGTATCGGCTTGGAAGCAAGCAATAGTTATTTCTGCTGGTGTAATTTTCAATTTTATTTTAGCATTTTTAATTTACTTATTTATATTTAGTTTTAGCCCTATAAAACAAGTTCCTGCTTATGTTGGAAATGTTATGGAAGACTCAATTGCTTTGAAACAAGATATAAGAAAAGGTGATAAAATAACTTCTATCAATGGTTTTCAAATTTTAAGTTTTGATGATATTAGAAATGTCAAAATTAAAAAACCAGCAAAAGAATATAATTTAGAAATTGAAAGAAATAATAAAACAATTACTAAAATAGTATCTGGTGATGTTTGGGGAATTGAAATTGATGAAACTAAATCTATAACTCTAAAAAAGACTCCTTTATTAGTTTTAGAAAAAGCATCAGAAAAATTTTATTCTGAATGTTCTACTATTTATTATGTATTAAAACAAATTATTACAGGTGATAGAAGTTCTAAACAATTAGGTAGTTTTTTAAGTATTGCTCAAGTCTCTGGAAGTGCATTGCTAGCAGGATTTATGGCTATGCTAAGTTTAATTGCTATGATTAGCATAAATTTAGGAATAATCAATTTATTACCTATACCAGCCCTTGATGGAGGATACTTATTTATTCTTTTAATAGAAGGAATTATAAGACGAAAATTATCTGGAAAATATATGAAAATTTTATTCACTATTGGCTGGATTTTTATAATAGGATTATTTATACTCACTATGAAAAACGATATAGTTAGGGTCTTTATTAAATGAATAAAAAATTATTATTTTTAATACCTTCTTTAATTGCTGGCTCAGCAAATGCTGTTGTAGTAAATAATATTAAAGTTTCAGGAAATAAAAGAATGGACGAGGAATCTGTTCGCCTAATGATGCCTTTCAAAGTTGGAGATACATTAAAAGCCGGAGATTTGAACGAATCTGTTAAAAGAATTCAAGAAACAAAAATGTTTTCTGATGTCAATGTTAGTGAGTCCAACGGTTTGGTTTCTGTTATTTTGAAAGAAACCCCTATTATTGATAAAATTACCATTGAAGGAAATGATGTTGTTGGAACTGATGAATTAAAAAAAGAAATTCGCTCCTCGGAAAGAGAATCTTATGTTGAAAGTACAGTCGGTGGAGATATTCAAAGATTACTAACTGTATATCAAAGACAGGGTTATTTTGATGTAAATATAAGTCCTAAACTAATTAAACAACCTGATAATAAAGTTAGTATAGTTTTTGAAATTAAAGAAGGTGAGCCTACTAAAATTAAAACTATTAAATTCACTGGAAATAAAGTTTTCTCTGATTCTGAACTACGTTCAGTTATTCTTTCAAAGCCTTATGCTTGGTGGAGGTTTTTAAGTAGTTTTGATGTTTATGATGAAGACAGAATTCAATATGATCAACAATTACTCCGTCAGCATTACCTTAAATCTGGATATCTTGATTTCAAAATTAAAAACTCAGAAGGGTACTTTTCCAATAATAGAACTAATTATTATCTGAATTTATCTCTTGATGAAGGAAATCGTTATAAAATTGGAACTATTGAAATTAAAAATCCATACCCAGATTTAGAACTTGATGAATTAAAAAATAATTTAGTAATAGAAGAGGGCGATTACTATAATATAGAAAAAATTGATAAATCAATTTCTAAAATGAGAGAAATTACTTCCGATAAAGGCTATGCTTTCGTAAATATAGATGCTATACCCGACAAAAATAATGATACTAGAATTGTAAATATAGTTTTTGAAATTAAAAAAGTTCCTAGAATGTATATAAATTCGGTAAATTATGTTGGTAATGTCCGAACTTTTGATTATGTCTTGGAACAAGAAATGAGAATGCAAGATAAAGATGCTTTTTCTTTACAAGGTGTTGAACAATCTAGACAAAGACTTATGAGAACTCAATTCTTCAAATCTGTTGATATGCTACCTTCTAGACTTGAAGGGACCAATCTTGTCAATCTTGATGTTAAAGTTTCAGAGCAACCTACTGGTGAATTATCAGGTGGTATTGGTTGGTCTAATTTAAATGGTTTTATGTTAGAAGCAGGAATCACTGAAAAGAATTTTATGGGTAAAGGTCAAATTGTATCTCTAAAAGGAACTATTGCAGAGTATCAAAGTCAGGCTGTTTTTAGTTTTACAGAACCTTATTTATTCGGTCGTGCTTTGTCAGGAGGTTTTGATGCTTCCTATACAGATTACAGATATGGAAGTTTAGGTTCTTATGGTTATGATAGACAGACTATCGCTCTTGTCGCGAGGTTGGGTTGGAATCTTACTGAACATTGGAATCAAAACCTAAGATATACAGTTATGTTTGACCATAATAAAGATACTCGTTTTGATTATACTCAAATAGCAAGACTTTATACAATTTCAACTGGATTTAAATACTATAATTTAGATACTGACTTCGTTCAAAATACTCATACTGGACTCATATCAAGTTTTAATATAGGTTATACTGGATTTGGCGGAACTGAAGAATATATGAAATATGATTTTAGTATTATTGGATTATTAAACTTTTTTGAAAATCGTTGGCAATTCAAAGTTGATGCTAATGCTGGATATATTGATGCTCTTGATGGAGATTATGTATCTCGTATGTATCGTTACTTCCTTGGTGGTGAAACTCTTCGTGGTTTTGAACTTGCTGGTGTTGGTTCTAGAAACTGGTATTATGATAATTATGCTTATGGTGGATTATGGAAATTAAATGGATCTTTCCAATTAAATTTTCCTATATTCATTCCTGATGAATACCAAATGAAAGGATTTGTTTTTAGTGATTGGGGTGTTTTGGGTAATCCTCCGGAAATAAATAGAACATCAACAGTTGGAGGAATAACAAAAGATAATTATTGGGGTGAAGAATTACGAATTACTTGGGGTGTTGGTATAAATTGGAAGACTCCTATGGGACCTATGAGTTTTTCTTGGGGATTTCCAATTAAAAAACAAGATTATGATAAAGAACAAATTTTCTTATTGTCTTTTGAAACTCAATTCTAGAAATTATCAAAAAAATCTTCATTACAATAAAATTTTAATACTTGTAATGGTGTATTTTTATTTACCCAATCCGAACTTTCATAATATGGTAGAATTTCAGTTTCATAATCATCATCAGATTTAGTGGCTTCATTTTTTATTTTTTTTGAACTTGTAATGGTATAATCTCCATTACAATATTCAGATGCTTTAGCAACACAATCATACATATAACTATTATAATCATTACACTCTACACTGTAAATTCTTTTACCTGCAGAATTTCTATATATTCTGACACTATCATCATAATAACAACCTGATAATACTAAAAACGATAAAATTAAACAAATTTTTTTCATATCTTTTTATCTCTATATTATTGAGTGTATAAATTTTAACCACAAAAATCAATAGGATTTGGTTGCTATAAAAAAACTCCTCATATAAGAGGAGTTTTCTTTATTTTTATTATTTACATTATGCCATCATACAAGATAAATAAGCAGACGTATTCTTTAATAAAAACCATGTCATTCTATTATCTGTCATATAAATTGTTAGCATAAATACAGCCATTGTTCCAATAACTATTTGAGTGTTGATTTTCTTTGCTTTCATACAATAGACAACTATATTATAAAGTAAAAATAAAATATAAGCATCAACAATTATAGAAATTAACCATAAACTCCAACAATTAAACGCAAGTTGATTCAATGCAAGCATAACTGGATACATAAAGAATACAGAACCAAGACCTTTTACTGCAATTTCATAATCCATATCTCCGCCTGTTATTTCTGAAATCAACATTATCAATCCTGATAATATGAATAAAACAACAACAGCAAGTATAGGTGTTATCACTAATTTAGCAAATACAACTCCCATTGTAATCGCTGTTCCGCCGAGTAATTGCATAAACAATACAATCAAACCTCCGATTAAACCATAAATAAAGGCCTTTATCATAGGTGCTTCATAACTACCATCAGCAACGATTGAAGAAAAATATCTTCTAGGATTCATTAAAATTGTAAAAATATGATAAACCCATACTTTCCAGCCTTGCATTTGAACACTTTTAGATTTTTTAGCCTTTTTTCCAGATTCTACTACTGGTTCAAGAATTTTTGATTTAGCCATTTTGTCCTCCATATTTTTCTAGACTTTTGAAATTATAAATCACATAATAAAAAAAGTCTAGTAAAAAGAAAAGGTAAAATTATGTTTAAAATTGCAATTATTGGTCGTCCTAATGTAGGTAAATCTACACTCTTTAATCAACTAACAAGGACTAGGAATGCTCTGGTTCATGATAGGCCTGGTGTCACAAGAGATATGATTGTTGGAGATCTGGTTTTGTCTGATATAGAGGCCGAAGTTGTGGATACTGCGGGTATTGACCTGAATGCCAAGGTTGGTGCGGTTGATAAAGCAATGTCTGATTTGGCTATAAGTGCTTTAAATATCGCTGATGTTTGTCTGATGATTGTTGATGGTAAATATGGACTAAATCCAGATGATAAAAAATTAGCAAAAATTATTCAAAAAACTAAAAAACCAACTTTACTATTAGTAAATAAAACTGAATCTAAAAAAGGTATGGAAAACTTTTATGATTTTTATAGTCTTGGTCTTGGGGAGCCAGTTGCTATATCTGCCGAACATCGCGAAGGATTTGCTGAAATTGCTTCTTGGCTAAAAAAATTAGCAGAGAAATATAATGATAATGAATCTGAAAAATCAGAAAATAAAAAAATTAGACTATCTATTGTTGGACAACCTAATGTCGGTAAATCAACTCTCACAAACACCTTACTTGGAGAAACAAGAGTTTTAGTTCATGATGAACCAGGTATTACAAGAGATACGATTCTTATTCCTTTTAATTACAGTGGGACAGATTTTATTCTTGCAGATACTGCTGGAATCAGAAAGAAAAATAAAGTCAATGATGATGTTGAAACTCTTTCTTCAATTAAAGCAATAAATGCCATAAACGAATCTGATATTGTAATTTTAGTAATAGATGCAACTCTTGGAATTGAAAAGCAAGATTTAACTCTTTCAGGAAGAATTTGCGAAGAAGGACGGATTTTAGTTATTGCTATCAATAAATGGGATTTAATTAAAAAAGAAGAGCAAGATAATTTACTCCGCGATATTCAAAAGAAATTTAATCAAAACTTTTTTCAAATTCAAGAGCCTGCCATTATTCCAATCTCAGCCTTAAATACTTTTGGTATAAAAAGGCTTATGAAAAAACTTATAGATTTATGGAATAAAACAAATACTAGAATTTCAACTAGTGCATTAAATAGATTTTTAGATAAATTAATATCTGAAACTCCCGCTCCGTTATCTAAAATGAAAAAGCCAGTTAAAATTAAATTTGCCGCTCAATCAGAAATTAGGCCTATCACTTTTACCTTGACTATTTCTGGTGGCGGTGAATACCCAGATTCTTACGAGAGATTTATTAAAAATAATATAGCAAAAAAATTTAGCCTAGAAAATTTAGTCGTTCGTATAAATTATAAGAAAACAGAAAATCCATTTGCTGATAAATAAAAAAACCGGCAAATTGCCGGTTTTTTATTTTAATGACATTAGAAATAAACTATTTTTTTGCTCTTTCTACATATTCATTATATTCTGTATTCACGACTACTTGCTCACCTTCATTTACAAAAGTTGGAACCATTATTCTTATTCCGTTATCAAGTATAGCAGGTTTATTTGAAGAAGCGGCTGTTTGTCCTTTTACTACTGGTTCTGTTTCTGCAATAGTGCAAATTACAGTTTGAGGTAGTGAAATTGAAACAGGATTTCCCTCTATTAAACTGGCAACTACTTTCATTCCTTCTATTAGATATTTAGCAGAATCTCCCAAAGTATCCAAAGGCATTGTAAATTGCTCATAACTTGTTAAATACATAAAATATGCATCTGAGCCATCATTGTATAGGTATTGAGAATCAATATCTTCCACCATAAGTTTTTCAACTGTATCTTCGGTTCTGAATCTTTCATTTCCTTTTGATCCAGTATCTATATCTTTCATTTCAACTTGGGCAAATGCACCGCCTTTACCAGGTTTTACTTTATATACACTAGTAACAGTATAACGTCTTTTATTGAGTTCTATGACCCAACCGACACGGATATTTCCAGCACTTTCTTTCATATTAAATCCTTTTGTTTTTTATATTAGACCCTTGTATCATACCCAAGTTTTTTATAATTTCAAGAGAAAAGATAAGACATTGAAAAACTTATCAGCAAAATTAAAATTATAAAGTGTTTATAATTATCCGTTTGCACTTTATACTCCACTGGATCCTAGTTGAACATCTTTGTGAATATAAATGTTTTGAATAAGCCCCAGACTGAACATAATTGACAACAGTGAAGAGCCTCCGAAACTCATCAATGGTAATGGAATGCCCACTGTTGGAATTAAACCAATCACCATTGCTATATTCAGGCAATAATAGATAAAGAAATTTAACGCTATTCCAAATCCTAGTAATTGACCGAATCGATTTCTTGTTATCTTGGAAATTCTAAACATTATAAATGTCATTATGGAATATATTATCAATAAAAACAAACAACCAGCAAATCCAAATTCTTCTCCAAACATAGTAAATATAAAATCTGTCTGCTTTTCCGGTAAAAAATTCAAATGAGATTGAGAACCAGATAAATAGCCTTTACCTGTAAATCCACCACTGCCGATTGCAATTTTAGCCTGATTTATCTGATAGCCAGAGCCCTGCGTATCTGATCCTGGACTTATAAATGTAGTAATTCTGGCTTTTTGATAATCGTGTAATCCGTAAGTCCAAGCAAGTGGTGCTATTACAACTAAAGATGTTAAAATAATTATAAACCATTTCTTAGCAACACCAGATATAAAAAACATTCCACCTCCAAGTATTGCCAGAGTTAAAGCCGTCCCTAAATCAGGTTGCTTTAATACCAAAACAAAAGGTGCTAAAACTAATAAACTAGGAATAATCAATTTTTTTGTATCTAAAATATCATTCTGATTCATCCAAGAAAAGTATTTTGCAAGAACTATAACTGTCGCAATTTTTATAAACTCAGATGGTTGAATCGCAAAAAATCCAATATTTAGCCACCTTTGAGCACCCATTCCAGTATGCCCTATAAATGAAACCAATAACACAAGTATAAAACAAATTCCCCAAATTAAATAAGAACTCTTAATCCAAAATTTTATATTTGATAATGCAACTACAAAAAATAATCCCACAGCAATTAAAATCTTTATGAGTTGGCTATATGCCCAAGGTGTCCAAGAACCAAAACTATACAAACACTCATTTTGATTTTCACATAAATTATAACCAGCCGAATACAAAGTCAATAAAGATAGACTAAGAACTACAAGAGTCATAAAAAATAATTTCCAATTAAATCGCGATAATTTATCTTGAATAGATATGTTTTCTGCACGGGATATTCTTGTAGATGTTTTTCTTATCATTTCAAATCCTCTTTCAAAGTTGCTCTCATCACTTCTGCCGCAATAGGTCCAGATACAGAAGATCCTCCACCACCATGTTCCATTACAATTGATATAGCATATTTTGGTTTTTCTATTGGTGCAAATCCAACAAATAATGCATGATTTCTTAAATTAAATGGCAATTCTGAATCTTTTCTGATTCCAGTGTCTCTTTCTGACATGGAAATTCTACGAACCTGAGCCGTTCCAGTTTTTCCACCCATTTTAAGCCCATTTACATTGATAGAACTCCAATATGCTGTTCCACCTTCTTCACAAACCCTTTTCATTCCTTCTATTACAATATCTAAACTTTTTTGTGAAATTCCAAGAGAGTTAAATTCTGATGTATTTTTTTGATCTACAATAAGTGTTGGAAAAACTTCTTTTCCAGAAACCGCTCTCGCAGTCATAATTGCAAGTTGTAATGGAGTAGTAAGAATATAACCCTGTCCAATACTTGATAATATAGTGTCCGATTGCAGCCATTTTTGACCAATGTTTTTTTCTTTCCATCTTTTATCTGGAATTAGCCCTGGGTGTTCCCCTAATAAATCTGTTTGTAGTGTATTTCCAAGTCCTAATTTTAAGGCCATATTTTTTATCGCATCAATTCCAATTCTTCTGGACATCTGATAAAAATAAATATCACATGAATGAGCCAATGCATCATAAAGATTTTGCCAACCATGACCTTCTTTTTTCCAACAATGGAACTTTTGATTTCCATATTGCCAAAAACCTTCGCAATATATTTTTTCTTCTGGTAAAATTGCACCAGATTCTAAGCCTGCCAAAGCAACTATAATCTTAAATGTAGATCCAGGAGGATATGCCCCCTCAATAGTTTTATTTATAAATGGCTTATATGGATTATTTACTAAATCCCTAAAATGAGCATCGGAACCTTTTTCTTGAAGTGTTTTTGGATTAAAACTAGGGTATGAAGCCATTGCTAAAACACCTCCAGTTTCAATATCAACAACAACTCCAGAACCACTATTGTGCTTAGCAAGTGCTTTTTCTAAAACATCTTGAATGTTCTTATTTATAGTAATTTGAATATCCGTTCCTGATTCTGGTAATACTGCCTCATCGCTAAAATCTTCAACAGTTCTTCCAATTGCATCAACAGTATAGATATTTCTGCCGGCTACTCCACGAAGAATAGGGTCATATCTTCTTTCAATCCCATATTTACCTGTCTTAAAATAAGGTATCTCCATCATAGGATGGAATCTTCTCTTTAAGTCGCCATCAGACACATCTCCTACATAGCCAAGAACATGTGCTGCACATGTTTCAAATGGATATAATCTGGTCCAGCCAGATTCTATATGTAATCCAGGTAATTCCTGTTGAAGACTTTGAATACTAGCCATTTGTTTCCATGATAGATTTTCTTGAATTAAAGTTGGAATAAATTTTCTTTGATCATTCATTTGTTTTTTTATTTTTTCAATTTCTTTGTCAGAAAGTTTTAATTCTTTGGAAATTATATTTACAACATCTTCCGGATTTGTATTTTTATCAATAGCCTCTTTAGGTATTATATATGCCCTATAAGTAGATTTATTTGTTGCTAAAATTATTCCATTTTGATCAATTATTTTTCCCCTCTCTGGAAGAATCGCTTTGATTCGGAGATAATTATTGTCGGCGAGTTTTTTATATTTTTTATGTTCAAAAACCTGTAAATGAACAAGTCGCAACACTATAAAAGAAGTGAGTATTACTCCGGCAGACAATACCATTGCCGATCTTCTGTCATATAAAGATGATAATTCTTTATCTAACATTAAATATCCTCCGCCAATCTATTAAATATCTTGGCCATAGGTGTATATAATACTATCAATAATATCACAGTCCAAAATGTCCGAAATAAAAAGAAATGAGAACCATATCTTAAACTCATACTAATCGCAGACAGACTAAATAGAGTTATAACTATTATACTGAAAAAAGTAATTGAATAAAAATTCTGCTTTTTCAAATCAATCCATTTTTGAAAACTTAAAAATAAATAAATTATTAAAAAAAATATCAACCAAATTGAATCCATATTATAATAATAATCTATTAAAAATACCCCTATGAGAGATATTGGAAGTGGTAATAATGATGGATAATAAAGTGTATAAAAATAAATAGGAATTATTGCAAGAATTCCACCAGGATTTAGCACTGGATTTTGAAAATACAATAAAAAAAGCAAAATAAAGCAAGGAAAAATCTTTTTGAGAAAATCTTTGAATGGTTTTGGAATAAATAAATGCTTCTTAAAGTGTCTCATTTGATGCTTCCAAATCTTTTATCGCATTTTTATATTCTCCCTTTATGTCAAAAGGAACGATTCTAACTGAATAAATAGAATCTACATTTGAATATAATTGAATAGCCGATGATTTATTCTTGAATATCTTTGATATATAGCCAATAGGCAAATTCGCAGGCATTGTCCCATATATTCCAGATGTCATAATTGGCATTCCAACCTCTGGAATAAAGTTAGGGTCATTGTATAATTCAAAGATGGGTTTTGTTGAATTATTACCCTTGATAAATCCTTGGATATTTAATCCCGGGACTCTGACGGGTATTGACGATGATAAATCTGTTAAAGCAATTGCGCGGGAATAGTTTTTTCCTGCTATTGTGATAACTCCAACTAATTCACCCGTTGGAGATAAAACAGCCATTCCTGTCTTTACACCGAGTTTACGGCCTGCGGTAAGTATAAAAGTATGATGTAGAGAATTTTCCGAATCATGAATTATATTTGCCACAATAGATGGTCGTGTTTGATGTGGTGCCTGATTTAATAATTCTGATAGTCTGATATTTTCCTGTTTTAATATATCATTTTCAAGTTTTATTCCCTTTAATTCCTCTAATTCTTTAACTAGAGCCTTGTTGTCAGATTTTGCAACAAGTGTTTCTGTAAAGTTATTAAATCCGATTTTTACCAATCTTATTGGATAGAAGACAACCCTAGATACAATGTTTGTTGTTTCAACTATCGGAGCAGAAACTCTGGAATAATTTTTATCCCCTTTATCTAAAATTAAAAAATAAATTAAAAGAAAAGGTATTAAAATCAATATAATAATACGCTTTATCCAAATTTTTAGATTCTTTAATTTTGTAGAAAATGATAATCTTTTTGCCATTTGTTTTTCTTGATTTTTAGATTTTTTATCTTATTATACTGCCAATATACAAACAAAAAAATAAAAAATCAATTTTTTCTTGATTTTTTTAATAAAATTTTGTATAACACTCTGGATTAAACAACAAAAGGTATTTATCATGAAAATTTTAAGATCTCTTAAAGGATGGAAAAAACGCGGTAAAATTAAACAAATTCGCCGTGGAAAACAGGTTATTTTAATGGACCCAACTAATCCTAGATTTAAGGCAAAACAAGGACAAAAGAAATAAGTCTTGTTTTTTTTATAAATTTAAATGCCTATATTATTTTATAGGCATTTTTATTTATCTTTTTTAATTTTATTCTTGCTTTATTATAGTTTTTTTTGTATTACTAATAATGTGAAGAAAATAAAAGGAGAAAATTATGAAAACACAAAACATAAATATAAAAAATTTATCTGAAAATAAAAAGAAATGGGGAAAACTAATAATTATAATCCTCATTCTAATTGGTCTACTTGTCCTTGGATCTTATCTGTTTGGTTCTAAATCTGGAAAAATAGATTTGTCCGATGTTTCGACTGAGGCTGTTTCTGGTGCTGATTTAAGAATGGCTGTTCTTAGAATGGATTTAATTCAAGAAGAAGCAACTGTCTTAAAAGATTTACGTAATCAACGCGAATCAATGGAGAAAAAATTAAAATCAGAATTTGAAAGAACTCAAAAGGCTCTTGAATCAGAGAAAAAAGAAATTGAATCAGAACAAAGTGTTCTTTCAAGAGAGGCTTTATCTAAAAAAATAAACGAATACCAAAATAAAGTTGCTAATTTCCAAAGAAGTGTTGCTGAAAAAGCCCAAGGATTAGAAACTGCTTATCAAAAAGCTTTATCTGAAATTCAAAAAGATCATTTAGATCCCGTTGTTGATGCTATCTCAGAAAAAAAACAATTAGACCTTGTTCTTGATGGTCGTTTTTCAAAGGTATCCAAAGCATCTGCTACAAAGTTAGATATAACTCCTGATGTTATCAATGTGTTAAATAAAAAAGTATCTAAAGTTCATTTGGGATCTATCTAAGGAGTATCTTTTGAAATATATACCAATTTCAATTTGTATTTTACTCGCTGGGTGTCAATCTTCTGACTACTCAGCGAGCGATGTTGATAATATATCTATGGGCTCTACTGGTGAATTATATGGTTATCAAGTAGATGTTTCGGATACCGATAAATATATGTTTGTAAAAAATAATAAAGATGATGTTATTCAGGTTAAAATTAGAGAAGTTGTAGAAAAACAACCTAGGAACTGGATTGAAAAAATGGAAAATTGTCCCCTTGATACAGTTAGAGAATGTCTAGTCTGGCTTAGAAAAGAACCTGTTAAAGAGACACTATATTTAGAAGACAATATTAAATATAATGATGTCAATTATGTTATAGAATATGATGAAAATATATCAGGACAAAAAAAAGAACTAAAAGGACTTGTTGAAAGATATAAACTTTTATTGAAATTATCACGAGTTTGTTGTGTTGAAAATATTTTGAACCAGATGGATATTATGAATATAGATAAAAATTTAATTTATAAGTTTTTAGAAGATGATGCTATGTTTTATAATCTTGGTTCTAGATGTA
The DNA here is from genome assembly GCA_964514455.1 of uncultured Bacteroidales bacterium. Lineage (GTDB taxonomy): Bacteria > Pseudomonadota > Alphaproteobacteria > Rs-D84 > Rs-D84 > CAZEWI01. The sequence continues at coordinate 20,153 of CAZEWI010000001.1, forward strand.
TATTCACTAATTCTAATAAAAATATTGATGTTGAAAAAATAAATATGATTGAATTGGCTGAAAATGCTAAAAGAAGTTGTGTCTGTAAAAATGCAAAAAAAATTCAAGAGGTTATAAAACCTTTTGATAGGGTTTATGCCGAAAATCCAAAATTTATGGATAAGGTATTTGTTGTATCTATAACTGATGGTTTAAACAGAACAAATCAATATGATATCAATTACGATATTAAAAACATTAAAAGACAATTACAGTCTTGTGTAAAATAATTTTGTACATATAAAGGATTTTGAAAATGTTTAATTTTATAAAAAGTTTTTTCGTGCCTAAATCAAATATAGTTATGACCGCTGGTGAATTAGCAAAAAAATTAGATATAGATATTAAAGGAAATCCAGATATTATAATTGATAAATGTGCATCTATCGTTGATGCTAAATTTGGTTCTATTAGTTTTTATTCTAGAGAAAAAAATAGCGACAATTTTAAGATACTTCCAATTGATATGTTGAAAAACACAAAGGCTTCGGTAATTGTTCTTGATGAAGCAGATAAAAAATATGCACCTAAATCAGCAACTCTACTTTTTGCTAAAAGTCCGAGATTGGTTTTTGGAAAAATACTTACAATTTTTTATGCTGATCCTAAAAAAGTTGGTATTCATAAGTCTGCTGTCATTGCTCGTGGTGTTATATTCAAAGATAAAAAATCAGTGTATGTTGGACCAAATGTCGTAATTGAAATGGGGGCTGTTATTGGACCAAATGTTAGTATTGAAGCAAATTCTTATATAGATAGATTCGTTTCTATTGGTGAAAGTACTAGAATACATTCAAATGTTAGTATTTCTAATGCTATAATTGGAAAAAATTGTGTTATTTATCCTGGGGCTAGAATTGGTCAATCTGGCTTTGGATACACTGTTCAAAATGGTAAAAATGAGCCAATTCAACATCTTGGAAAAGTCATATTGAATGATTTTGTTGATGTCGGTGCTAATGCTTGTATTGATAGGGGGGCATTAGATGATACTATTATTGGAGAAGGAACTAAATTAGATAATATGGTTCATATTGCTCATGGGGTTAAATTTGGTAAGTATGGATTTGTTGCAGGAGAAACAGTTCTTGCTGGTGGGGTTGTTGTGGGAGATTATGTTTTTATTGGTGGAAACTCATCTATTTCTAATAAAATAAAAATTGCAGATAGAGCAAAAGTTGCAGGACATACAGGAGTAATGAAAAATGTTGAATCAGATACTAGTGTTGTTGGCTTTCCTGCTCGTTCATCTGGAGAATTTTTTAGAGAAATAGTATTATTAAAAAAAATGATAAATAAGGACGAAAAAAAATGATGAAAATAAAAAAGACTATGATTCAAGATGATATAAAAAAAAGAATACCACATCGCGATCCTTTTTTATTAGTTGATTCTGTTGATATTATGGAAGATGAAATACATTGTGTAGGTCATAAAACTTTTACAGGAAATGAATTTTGGTCAAAAGGACATTTTCCAGGAAATCCAATTATGCCAGGAGTTTTAATTTTGGAAGCAATGGCTCAAACAGCATCTGCTGCAATTTTTGAAGTATTAAATTCTCCTCTTGAAAAAAATATGGGCTTTTTTGCGACTATTGAAAAAGTTAGATTTAGAAAACCTGTTTTACCAGGAAATAAAATTGTTATGAATATAGTTAAATTATCTCATAAATTAAATCTGTGGAAATTTAGTGGATCTGCATTTGTTGGTGATGATTTAGTTGCTGAAGCGGTTTTTTCTGCTATGATGATATAAAATAATTTATTTTGTATTTGTTTTTTTTTAGATTAGGTTCTATAATTAAAATATGCAATACGAAGATTTAATTTCAACAAAACAAGGAACATCGGAACAACCTGTGGTTATTTCTATGAAAGATGTTTCCGTTCGTTACGGTAAGGGCGATATTATTTTATCAGATATAAATTTTCATATTCGTCAAAAACAATTTTATTTTTTGACTGGTCCTTCGGGGGCAGGTAAAACAACTTTGATACGATTGATTTATAATCTACATAAACAATGTGCAGGTAGAATCACTCTGTTTAATAAAAATACTATTGATTTAACAAGAGATGAACTTGCTGAACTTCGGCGTCATATGGGAATTGTTTTTCAGGGTTATTGTTTAATAAATTCTATGTCTGTTTTTGATAATATAGCATTGCCTTTGAAAATTATTAAAAGGCCTAGTGATGAAATAAAAAAAAGAGTTTTTGATATCTTAGATTGGATTGGTATGAAAAAATTTGCACGAGCAAATCCAAAAACTTTATCCGGAGGACAACAACAAAAAGTCGCTGTCGCTAGGGCTATTATAACAAATCCAAAAATTTTAATTGCTGACGAACCTACAGGAAATCTTGATGATGATAGTGCTAAAAAATTGATGCAATTATTTGTTGATTTGAATGAAAAATTAGGCACTACAATTATAATCGCTACTCATAGTAAAAAACTTATGGAAGAATACAGATACCCTAGAATTTATGTAAATGATAAACAGGTTAAATTCAAAAAACCTTATGGTGAAGATATGACTGATTTAACCAAAACTACAGATATTTCTGATGTAGTAAACCCAGCAGTGAATTTGAATAATATATTTCAACCTCAAACAAAAAAACCAGATGTTCAAAAGTTTTATAACAGTATGATGGAGAGAATTGAAAAACAAAATGAAAAATTTTCTGATGCATTAAAAAATATAGGAGATAAAAAAGATGAGTTATAAAACTGGATTTTTTCGTCTGAAAAATCAATCTCCATTTTTAATTATTATCTCTGGTTTAATGGTTTTTTTATCAGTTTTATGTCTGGCTATTGTTTTATCACTGAATGGTGCTGTTAGAGATTGGTCCAGAGAATGGCAAAATAATGCCACTATTCAAATTATACCTTCTTTTTCTGGGGGGCAATCATTATCTGATAGAGAAGAGCAATTAAAACAAATTTTCAAAGATCATAAAAAAATAATTAAAAAAATAGAATTGGTCTCTAATGAAAAAAAACAATCTCTTATAAGTCCTTGGGTTTCTGTTTCTTCTAGTCTAAATAATTATATGCCTGTTATGTATAATGTTGAATTCAAAGATAAAGCCAATCAATCCGTATTCAAATCTAAAATAGAATCTATGGAAAATACTAAATTTATGACCCATCAAAAATGGCATAACGAAATGAATGAATTAGGTGTCAGAATTATTTTAGTTGCTTTATTTTTATTTGCTTGTGTTTTTTCTGTGGCAATGATTGCTGTAATTTACACTTGTAAAGCAAGTATGGAAATAAATAAAAGAGAAATTGAAATTTTTGATATTGTGGGTGCTTATGATAAATTTATTGCTAATCAATTTGCTAAAATGGTATTGTTTCAAACTCTAATAGGTGGAATAATCGGATTTTTAGGTGGAATACTGATTCTTGGAACTATGATTTCTGTTGTATCTAGGCAGCAAATTGGTTTAACTGGTATGATTCGTGCAGAAAGTTGGTTTGTTGGAGTCCTATTTTTAGTGCCAATTTTTATAAGTTATGCATCTGTAAAAATTGCCAAAAAAACAGTTCTTAAAAAATTACAAGAGATGGATAATGTGTAAAAAATCAGGGTATATTTTTTTATTAGGATTATTTATTTTTCTCTTGGGAGGAATTATATTTTACGATTTAACTCCTAAAAAGGGAATTATTAAAGATGGTGATATTCTAGTTGTTCTTACTGGTGGAAAAGGCCGTATTCCTATCGCTGTTGAATTATTGAAAAGCAATCCTCATAATGCATTATTTATTTCTGGTGTAGGTGCTAGTCAAATTGCCGATGTTGTTGGTAATCCAGATTTACTAAAACGAATCGGATATGAACAAAATGCTAAAACAACCAGAGAAAATAGTTTTGAAGTGAATCAATGGATAAATATGACAGGAGTCAATAGAATAGTCTTAATAACTTCTCAATATCATATGAATCGTAGTTTGTTGTTATTAAAAAGACAAATGCCTAATATAGAAATTATACCGTATCCTATTGGACAATTTAATATATCAAATCCTAGATTTTTCAAATTATGGGTTAGTGAGTATATTAAATATCTTTATGCTTTTTTACTTTATCATAGGGTTGAGTTATGAATTTAATTAAATCATTTTTATGGACTTGTAGTTTTTACGGATTTTTAACTTTGTATTCGCCAGTTGTTTTGTTTTGTCTGCCTTTCAAAAAAATCACAGAATACAATGCAAAATTTATAATGAATGCCTTGCTCTTTTTACTAAAATACACAGTCGGTATAACTTATAAAGTTTATGGAACTATTCCTAATCAGGCTATATTTGCTTCTAAACATATGTCTACTATGGACGTTATTCTATTATGTAAATTAGTTAAAAAGCCGGTATTTATTATGAAAAAAGAATTAGGATATGTTCCAATATATGGTTGGTTTTTTCTAAGACTTGGTTTTATATCTCTTGATAGAAAAAAAGGTGGAGCGGCAATGAGATTAGTCAAGGAACAAATGGAAAAACGAATCGCTGAAGGTTATAGCCCAATTATTTTTCCAGAAGGAACACGAGTTCTTCCTGGTGTTTCTAATCAATTTAAGAGAGGTATTTTATTTTTTGCTGAAAATCTAAATATAAAAATAGTTCCAGTTGGATTAAATACAGGCCTTTTTTGGAAAAAAAATCAGTTGTTGAAAAAATCTGGTGAAGTAAGTATTTATTTTGAACAACCCCAATCCTTGGATTTTGATTCTATAACCCAAGCAATTCAAAAGCATTCAGCATAATCCATATTTTTTATTTATTCTAACCATAGGAATACTCTCCTAGGGATTTATGTAATTTTTTGATTGAAATAAGATTTTATTTCTAGTAAAATTAGAATACGGAAACAATAAACAAAAGGAGTGAAATATGAACCACCTACAAATCTGGACAGCAATAGAACTTTTTGCTAAAGATCATGGAAAAACTGTGTCCGCTTTAGCCAGAATGTCGGGATTAGACCCTACAACTTTTAACAAATCAAAAAGGTTGTCAGAAAATGGACAAGAAAGATGGCCATCAACAAACAGTATCTCAAAAATACTGAAAGCAACAAACAGCACTTTCTCTGATTTTGCAAAATATTTTGAACAAAAAAATATCGCTTAAATTTTGGAGGCCGATACCGGAATCGAACCGATGTACAAGGATTTGCAGTCCTCTGCATAACCACTCTGCCAACCGGCCTCTGATTACTTAAATATTAAAGATTTTTATCTAATAGTCAAGCGGAAAATAGTCGGATTATCATTTTTTAGTAGGGGTATAATCGTTAAGACACTCCTCAAACTCTAACATATCAAGGGGTAGTTCAGTTTGAAAATTTAGTTTTTCTTTTGTTATAGGGTGAATAAACTCCAAAGTATCTGCGTGTAATAATTGACCCCTATGTTCTTTCAAAAATTTCCAAAAGTCAGAGTTTATATCAATTTTCAACATATTATTTTTGTCTTTACCGTATAAATCATCACCAATTAAAGGAAGTTTATTTGCAGATAAATGAACACGAATTTGGTGAGTTCTGCCTGTTTTTAATGTGCAATGAATTTTACTAACATTTACCAATCCCCAAAAATCCATAAGTTCAATTTCGGTTTCTGCATATTTTCCACCTGTTTTTACCATACTCATTTTTTGGCGATTCTTAAAATGCCTGTCTATATTTCCAGTTATAGTCGCAGAGTCAGAATTTGGAACTCCCCAACAAAAGCAGGTATATTTTCTGATTAAATTATGCTCACTAAACATTTTTGTAAGTTCGTAATATGCTGAATCAGTTTTAGCAACGACTACAATTCCAGAGGTGTCTTTATCTATTCTATGAACGATTCCAGGACGATTTTCTCCGCCGATTTTTGATAGATGTCCATTAGTATGATGGAGCAACCCAGATGCCAATGTTAAATTGTCCAGATGCCCCGGACCTGGATACATTGTAAGTCCCCTAGGTTTATTTACTACTATAATATCATCGTCTTCAAATAATATATCTAAATCAAGTTCTTTACCTTTTATATCAAGAGGTTCTTGCTCGGGAATATCAATTTCCAAAACATCATTTAACTTAGTTTTAATTGACAATTTATTTAGCATATTATTGTTTAATTTAATTTTATTTTGTTCTCCAAGATTTTGAATATTAGCACGAGAAATTTCAGGACAAAAATCAGCAAGAACTTTATCTATACGTTGATTTATATATTCTTCATTTATAGTGAATGTTTTAATCATATTTATTTCTCCGCTTCATTAAAAAACACTTCTGCCCTTGCAACAGAATCATTAGGTGGTGTTATTAAATACTTAAATTCAATATTTTGTTTTGAATCAATAAGAGGACTAGGAGGAATCATTGCAGATTGGTCTATAACTTCATTCTCTGCACTAAATAGTTTTATATTTATAGTCGGAATAGGCATAGTATTATTCGTAGGATTGGCAATTGTTCCAGAAACATTCAACTTAAAAGAGCCGTCAAACTGAGGAACTGCCGTCAATTCGCTTAAAGTTATATAAAGATTATCAGAAACCCTAGATTTTATTACAAAAGCATAAATTGATAAAACAATCAAAATAAATAATAAAATACAGATAATTTTAGGTTTTATGTTTGATTTTTTCGCTTTGTTTAGTCTTGTTTTTTTTTCAGTCCATATTTTTCCACAAACAACACACTCCAAAAGTTTTTTATCTTCTGGAATATCAAATTTAGTTTCACAATTAGGACAACAAACCGTTTTCATAAAATCTCCGTTTTTTTATTATATTTTGTATTCTAAAATGTTTTTTATCTAATCGCAAGATTATTCTTTTTTTTTAATCAAATATGTGTTATAATCAACCAAAAGAAAGAGGATAATTTATGTTAAAATTTGGAAAAATAGCATTACTACTAATGGTTTTATTACCAACTTCTGTTTATTCTAATTGGTCTAGACCTTATCGTAAAGATGATGGCGGACGAATCTATATCTCGGCTAAAATTGGTGGAGTTGGCATTTTTTCATCAAAAATGGAGAATGAACTAGGTAAAGATTTTACTTCGGAATATATTGTTATAGAACCAACAACAAATAATTTTCTTATGGTCTCTCGTATTATTAAAGATTATGAATATAATTCCGACACAGCACTGGATACTCAAAATTTAAATCTAGGTGATTCAAAACCAGAAGAAAAATTAAAAAGTTTTTCTTTTTATTCATCGTTGGCTCTTGGTTTTGTTGTTCCTGAGCACCCAAATTGGAGAAGTGAATTTTCTTGGGATCATATAGCGGAATTTAATTATGATGCTAGTCCTATGTTTAATCAAACAGCATATTATATTGACTCTAGTTCTGTTTTACATAGTTTTAATATAAATACCGGTGCTATGACCTCTACAAATAAAATTGATTTGTATATGCTAAATTTTTATCACGATTTTTTTGATTCAAATATAAAAAAACCTAATGAATGGATTCCTTATATTGGTGCTGGTATTGGTTATGCTAGTATAACTACAAAAATGCAACTTGTTGATCTATATGCTGATCTTAGTTATAATGCTGCTATTGCTGCTTATGGATACACACCAACAGATGTTTTATCACCAACAGGATTATTAGATTTTTATGAGTCTAGTTTGCAAAAAGGCAGTTTAGCTCTTTCGGGAATGTTTGGTTTTTCTTTTGGTTTTACAGAAAAAGCGTTCCTTGATTTAGGGTTAAAACTTACTTGGATTGATAAAATTCATTGGGGACTAACAGATTCTAGTTCATCAACAACTATTGGTAGTAAAAATATAATAGGTTCTGATTCAAATTTCTTAACATCAGCACATGTTGGTCTAAGACTAGAATTTTAATCATTTGTTATATTTTGTTATAAGTTTTGATTACCCTTTTTATTCTAATAAGATTATAATTCTAAAATAATCTTACTGAATATAAAAAGGAAAAGAAATGACTAATCTTATTCATGAAACTGCTATTGTCTCTCCTAAGGCAAAAATTGGAAATGATGTAAAAATCGGACCTTGGTGTATTATTGGAGATGATGTAGAACTCGCAGATAGAGTAAATCTTATTTCTAATGTAATGATTGATGGAAAAACATTTATTGATGAGGACACTATTGTCTATCCTTTTGCAGTTATCGGTGTTATGTCTCAGGACTTAAAATTCCAAGATTCAGAATCTATGACTGGTGTCAGAATCGGAAAAAGAAATCGCATTCGTGAATATGTAACTATTCATTCTGGAACTCCTGCTTCCAAAGGAACTAAAATTGGTGATGATAATCAAATTATGGTAAATGCTCATGTCGCTCATGATTGTATTTTAGGCAACCATATAATTTTATCTAATCTTGTTCAATTAGCAGGACATGTTGAAGTTGAAGATTATGCAATTGTTAGTGGTATGACTGCTGTTCATCAGTTCTGTAAAATTGGAAAGCATTGTATTATCGGAGGTTGCTCTGGTGTTGGCAATGATATTTTGCCTTATTCTATATCAGCAGGAAATGTTGCACGATATCATTCTATAAATCGTGTAGGTCTTACTAGAAGAGGATTTACAAACGAAGATATACATGCTATTTATAAGGTTTATACCACAGTTTTTGATAAAAAAAGAGAAGATGCTATTTCCGAAAGATTAAAAGAATTAAAACACACTGTTGGAAAAAATCAGTATGCTATGGACGCCATAGATTTTATTGAAAATCGCTCAACTCGTGGTGTTACCGATCAGGAATCCAAAAGATAGGATTATATTATGAATAAAGTTTTTATTATCGCGGGAGAAGTATCTGGTGATGTTCTAGGTTCTTCTATTGTTAAATCATATTTGAAAAAAAATCCAAAGGCTCAAATTATCGGTGTCGGTGGTGAAAATATGATTAAAGCAGGTATGAAACCTATTTTTAATATGAAAGATATTGCTGTTATGGGTTTAGTTGAAGTTTTGAAAAACTTAAAACAAATAAACAAAAGAATGAAAGAAACTATACAATCAATTCTTGATTTTAATCCAGATGTTTTAATTACTATTGATAGTGGCGGTTTTAATAAAAGAGTTGTAAAGGCGGTTAAAAAGGCCGGATTTTCTGGAAAATGCTATCATGTAGTTGCTCCTGCTGTTTGGGCTTGGGGTCCAAAAAGGGCTAAATCTTTTGCGGAAACTTTTGATAAATTATATTGCTTTTTTGATTTTGAAATTCCTTATTTTACTAAATATGGATTAAATACTATGGCCGTCGGTCATCCTATTTTAGAGTCTGGAATACAAGAGGCTAATCCAGAAAATTTCATAAAAAAATACAATATTAAAAAATCTGATAAAGTTATTATGATTCTTCCTGGTTCTAGAAAAACAGAAGTTAAATCTATTATGTCTGAATACAAAAAATTAGTATCTGTATTATCAAAAAAATACACAAATATAAAAATAGTAATACCTGTTGTTGAAACTATGAAAAATGTAATACAAGACGAAATAAAAGATTGGAAAATTAAACCTATTATTGTAAATACTTTAATGGGAAGATATGATGCTATGAGTAGAACTGATTTGGCCATTGCTGTTTCGGGAACTGTATCAGTTGAACTCGCAATACTGCAAGTGCCAGCAATTATAGTTTATAGATTTAATAGATTATCTTATTTAATTGCTCGTCTTTTAATAAAGTTAAAATGGGTATCTCTTGTAAATATCATTAGAAATAAGTCCATTTATCCAGAACTTATACAAAATAAAGCCAAAACAGAAAACATTTTACCTTGGATTGATAAATTATTGTCCGATAGTAAGGCTATAAAGTCTATGAAAAATGAACTGAAAAATTCTGATAAAATTTGGCATAAAAATAAAAATGCATCTGATTTAATAACTGACGATATTCTTATAAAATCTAAATAATTTTTTCACTTATTTCTTGCCATATTTTTTATAGCATTTTATAATGGCTGTATAAATGGAGGGATTTTTGAAAAAGACTCAAAAGGGCGGATTTTTATTAGAGACTTTATTGATATTGGCTGTGATAATAACCATTATGCCATTCCTTGTTGAAAAATTAGCAGATAGAAAAATATTAAAAGAAAATATAGCAACAGAACAATATATTGAAACTCTATTCAATGCTTCAAAAACTTTTATTGTAGAAGGACAAGATACTCTTCCTGCTGGAAATCTTAATCTGGAAGGAAACTCTTTAAGACAATTTCTAGAACCATATGGACTACCTTCGGGATTTAATTTCAAAAGTCCATTAGGACAAAATATTTCTCTTTTTATATCAAAAGGAGAAGACGATATCTTTGCTGTTTTATCTTTGTCAGATGGCAAAAAACATTTATCTCAAAACAGAAAATTAGAATTAGCACTTAGAATAGGTTATTTTGCAGGTATGTTAAATGATGACGGAATGCTTGTTGGGGCGACTGGAGGTTGGGAAGAAAATCCAATAAAATATAGTATGAATTTATCTGGAAAAAATATCTATATATTAATTCCTAATAGCCCTGATTTAAATGAAATGGTTTCTAGAAAAAAAATAGGATTTTCAACAGAACAACAAAAAATGCATGTGAATCTAAATATGGGAAATAATGATATTTCCAGTGTTGCTATTTTTGAAGCAAATAAAGGAGATTTTGATTCTGTGGAAACAACAGAAATTAAAGTCACCGCCGATTCTGATTCCGGAATAGAAAATAAAATTGGCCAAATAATTGCTAAACATCTTATATTTTCAAACAATTCAGAATCTTCTGATACTGGTTTAACTATCAATAACTCGGGGCTTTTAATTGATAATTTAAGTGTAAAAAATATTGGAAAATCAGATAATCTGGGATTGAATTTATCTGTATCAGAAAAATTATCTGTCGCAAATTTTGAAACAACAGATATTAAAAATCTATCTACAATAGAAGTTAGAGAAAATCTTATTTCGGCTGATAAAGATTTAAATCTTATTGATTATAGTGGTGGAAAATTAGTTGTTCATAAACAATTAGTATCTCCTATTGTGTCAAATGAGTCTTCAAATGAGGATAATTCAGATTCTTTAACTTATATTTATTCCCCAATTGTTTATTCAGATTATATTGGTTTTTTTAATACTTCTTCAACCAGTCTTGCGGGAGATTATGAGACAAGTCCAATAGCAATCATTGATTTTAATAAATCAACGATTGTTCCAGAAATAAGATCTGATAATTTTAATAATGATAATATAAAAATTCTGGAATCTATTGAAGGAGACTCTGAAAACTCTGGATTTGCAAAAGAAATATCTTGTCAGGATTTTATAAAAAGTTTAGATGTAACATATAATTCTAAAAGTTTATCACAAAGAATGATTTGTTTGAATGTAAAATATTACAGACTTTGGGTTCGTGCAAAAATAAAAAATTGTATGAATAAAGATAATAATAATACTTATGAGGCTTGTAAAATTGCAATTAAAGACTATTAAATTAGAAAAAGGGCTTACTATTTTTGAAGCAATACTTGCTATTGCTATAGTATTTTTAATTATACCTTTTGCATATAAAAAAATAAACTCCACCACCCAAGAAATACAAGATATTTCTATCGCAAAATATATAACTAATTTTAATAATCCTATTTTGAATTATATTAAAATAAATCAAAATCTATGGGAATCTATTGGAACTCAAGAAATTGATTCAAATGAATTTCTATCAAAACTTGAAGATTATGGCCTGAAAGAATCAGATATGAAATTTCAAAATTATATTACAAGTTATTCTGTTATTATAAAAAAAACAACTAATGCAAGTGGTGGTTCTATTATAAATGCTTATTTAATTGTAGAATTTAGTAATGATTTTAGCCAAATCCGTTTAACTAAAATAGCAAAGCAAATGGGTGCTTCAGCAGGAACTATTGGACCAGATGGAATCGTTCATAGTATTCTGGGAAATTGGATTTTAGATTCTTCTAATATAAAAAATAATGTAATTGTTTATAAAGTAGATACAACAAATCAAACAGTTCAAAATATATCTTATTTACATAGACTTAAAATGGGTTCAAGAGAAGATCTAAATAAAATGGAAACAACCCTTTATTTTGGTGATGCTTTTTATAAATTCAATATTGCTTTTACAAAAGATGTTTTTGGAAACTTATTAAATATAACACGAGATATCGCTACTTTTGTGTTAAATGCTGATAATATAGAGACAGATACGGTATATTTTTCTGATGGTGCTATTTTTAATCCTTTGGAAAAATCTAATCAAATTTTATCAATACAAAATATTATTATAAATGGTTTAATTATAGGAGAAGATAAAAACTTAATTAAAACCAAAAATCTATTTGGGGCTATTGATTTAGATAATGTATCAGAAATAAAAAAACAAACTTATCACCAACAAGGTAGTATAATTTCTAATACAACAACTTTCAAAGATAATGGAAAAATTATTGTTGGTAGGTTATTAGATTTATCTGGAATTTCATCTTCCGAAGATGATATTGATTCTGATAAAACAGAATCTGAAAATGATATTATTTCAACTTTTAATTATATGGAGACAAATTCCCTATATTTGAATTATTTAACAGCATCTAATAGTATAAATTTTACAAATGGAGTTATGATTTCTTCTGGTGGAGGCATTTATTTGTGTGCTTATGAAAATTGTGATTATACTAAAAATAATAAACAAAGATTTACACCTATTATTTCAGAAGATAATAATTTAGATACTTATTTTATGGATCTTAAAAAACTAACAATATATTATAAAAACAATCAAGAACAAATGGAATCGGAAGACTATATCCTAAAATTAAATAATCTAAACACATCTAGCCCTAGTAATATAGGAAGAATAATTGGAAATTGGAGATAATATGAAAAAAGAAAACGGATCTATGCTTTTAGAATTATTACTTTTAACATCTATTATTATGATGATTTTTCCAATTATTTATAAACAAGCAATTCAGAGAAATGAAAGATCAGTAGACAATGTTTTAGTTGAAGAAATGAATACTGTTAGTATGGCTCTTGAAAAGTATATTGAAGAAAAAGGACCAAACTTATCTGGTTCTAATACTGGAAAAGTTTATTCTGTTGAATTAGAAGATTTAAGAGAATCTGGATTACCTGATTATATTAAAAATAATCAAAAAACAGGAAATGAATATAAGTTAAGAATTGTAAAGAAAAACGATAAATCAGGAAAATCTTATTTATATGGAATGGTATTTGCTTCTAATCCAAAATTTACACCTCTTAGAACACGACAGATTTCACTTGCTCTTGGAGAGCAAGGGGGCTATTCTGAATCGGATATATTATATGGAAGTTATGGAACTTGGATTCAAAATGAAGGTAAATTAGGTTTAACAACTGATGATAACTCCATTATTTTGAATACTGACATTGTTAAAGTAAGGCCCGAATATCTTATGAGATTACACTCAGAAGATAGGTCTCAAAATACAATGTTTGCAGACTTAAATATGAATAATCATGATATCTTTAATCTTAAAAGACTTTTTGCAAATCAAGCAAACTTTAATCAAGAATTGACTACAAGAAACTTATTTGCAAAAAACTTAGAATATTTAGGCTTGGTTAAAATTTCTGCTTTATTAAAATCAGAATCTGCTGTTATCAATAATAATTTAAAACTTACAGGAGATGCATATCTTGATGTTAAAGATGCTATTTTATTGGAAAATACAGGATCTTTTAATGAAATAGAATTAAAGGATTTAAACATAAATAATAATCTAACTATCCATGGAAAAATAGAATCAAAAGATACAAAATTACAATTATTAGTAAATGGAAATAGTTATTTCCAAAATAACACTAATGTAAAAGCAGCGGAAGTTGATTGTATTGGTTATGGATCTGTTGTTCAAAATATATTTACACAAGAAATAAAAGATATAACAAGCAATCAATATAGTTGGAATCTTTTATATAAAACATTTTTTACTGCAGGCTCTGTAATTGTATCAGAATACAAGAATTTAATTTCTCTTACTAAAAGTAAAATATCAGAAATAGATGTTGGACAATATGAATTTAATAAGTTTCTAAATGATAATCAAGACATTAAATCTATTACAGATAACCTAGAAAAAAAATATTTAGAAATAGAAAATTTATTACAATAATTTATTTAATTTTTCTTGTTTTCTTTAATTTCCATACTATCAATATACTCTTGTTGAATCTTTTCATTTTGGCTTGGAACAAATTCTTCATTTTCTATGATTTCAGTTGTGTCTTCAGGATTAAAACGAACTAGTTCCTGATCAACTGATTTAGAATCATCGTAAGTGATTCTAGTTATTTTACTGGAATCGGGCAATACAATATATTTATAAATATCAATATCTGATGCTTTTATTTCAAAAGGAGATGTTCTGGAATAGTCTTTAATCAGTTTATATGATTTTCCAATAAAATTTTCAGGAGCAGGACTAAGTATTACTGGACTATAAGAACTTATTTCCATAACGGAAAGACCTCTTTCTGAAACTCCATTTGACTTAAATCTAATTATTCCATCTATTCCATAAAACCCAGATGGATTTGTGAGATTGTCTGAAATATTATCATTATTTTCAAGTGTTTTAATTGCTATCATTGTAGCATCATAACCCATACTAGCCATACGATTAGGCATTTTTCCTTCCATAGTTCCGTATACTGAAATAAAATCAGAATTTTGTGCTGGTAAATTAGGATAAACAGCATTTAGAAAAGTTGAATCATTTATAATCTCGGAATTGTCCCACATCGCTGTTCCTATTCTTAAAATATCAGGTCCAACATCATAAAAACGAAGATAAGAATTTAATGTAGATAAATCATTCCCTGAACCTAGTAATAAAATAGAATCATAAGGTAATTCCCCAAGAGTATCTTTTTTTGATAACTCATCAAGTTGTTTTTTTATTTTATATTTATCATTTTGTGTTTGTGTAGGATTTGATGATGCTAAATTTTCAGATAGTATTGCTTTTGCTTCTTTGTTGGCTTTATTTCTATTTTCATAATTAGCAGCATTTGTTGCAATTTGTTTTATATTGTCTTTATCATTCTCAATATAATAATAAAGTCCCTCAATTTCCATATCAAAATCGTCGGCAATTTTCAAAGCAGTATTTGACATTAAATACCCAGACTCTGATTCTGGTGCTATAACTAAAATTCTAGATTTACCTTTGGATTTAGCAACGGATAAAACCCTTTCTATTTGTTGATTAGGCAGTAGTGCCATAGTCCAAATATCAGATTCTAAAATTTTTGGATTTGATGAAAATGATATTATTGGTGTATCGTTAAATGTATTTTTTATCAATTCTACATCATTAGAAAACACAGGACCTATAATTAAATCCGGATAGTTTTCTTTTGCTTTTTGAATGGAGTCATTTTTATCTAATCCACCAATATCATAAAAAGAAAAAAGAATATTTGTAGGCTTGGTTTGAAATACAGCCATTTCAATAGAATGAGCAATACCTTGGCCTAATTCAGCATTCGTTCCTGATAATGGTAAAAAAACAGCGACGCGTTTTTGTTGAATTTCAGAGATTTGTTTTGGCTGACCATATAATAAATTAGATGTTAAATTCTTTGGTTTTTGGGTATTTGCTATCATTGGAACTAAATCCATATTTTTAGATGAACAAGCACATAGTAATAAAACTAAAATAAATTTAATTGAGCGTATCATTTGATTTTTCTCCCCAAATAGTTTAATATAAACTTATATTAAAAATAATGGTGATAAAATGCAAGAAAATTCATTAAAAAAAGGCTTATATGTTGTTGGAACTCCAATTGGTAATCTATCTGATTTTTCAGAACGAGCAATACATGTTTTGAAATCAGTTGATTTCGTGGCTTGTGAAGATACTAGGGTTTCAGGAAAATTATTTTCTAAATTTGATATAAAAACTAAAAGAGTTTCTATGCATGAGCATAATGAAAAAGAAGTTCTGGATAAAATGATTTTAGAATTAAAAAATGATAAAACTATTGCTGTAATTTCTGATGCTGGAATGCCTTTGATTTCTGATCCTGGTTTTATTCTGGTTAGAGAAGCAAGAAAACAAAACATTCCTGTCTATGTTGTCCCTGGACCAACTGCTGTAATTAGTGCCTTGGTTTTATCTGGATTTCCAACTGACAAATTTTATTTTGGCGGATTTTTACCAGCAACAGAAATGGCCAGAGATAAAACAATTCATGATTCTCGCAAAATTAAACCAACTTTAATTTTTTATGAATCACCAAAACGGCTGGAAAAGTCCCTACAATCTTTTGCTAAAATTATGCCGGAAAGAAAAATTGCTGTCGTTAGAGAAATTACTAAAATATACGAAGAAACAAAAATTGATTGGCCTGCTGGACTTATAAATTATTATTCCGAAAACGGCTGGCCAAAGGGTGAAATAGTACTGGTTGTTGATTATGCTCAAGAAACTCAAATGAGTGATGATGATATAAAATCTATCATTGATAATATATTAGAAAATAATAATTTGTCTTCAAAAGATAAAGCATCTGAAATTGCTAAGCAAACAAATATCTCTAAAAAAACTGCTTATGATATAGTCTTAAATAAAAAATAACTATTGCAAATAGTTTAGGATTATAATAAACTACAACTATGTAATTATTTTAAGGAAGGATTAAAAAATGATGCAATCAATTTTGTTTTTTATACTAATTTTAACGGCTTTATTAGTTTTATTTAAAAAGGCTAAACTTGTCGCAATTTTGGCTTTTGTAGCAACTGGTATGGTAGTCGGACCTTATGGATTAAAGTTATTTTCAGGTAATCCTATGTGGGACTTTTTAGGTGAAGTTGGTATTATTTTTATGTGGTTTTTACTTGGATTAGAACTAAGTACAAAAAGACTCTGGGTTATGAAAGATAAAGTTTTCGGATTTGGAGGTATGGAAGTTATTTTTGTCACCCTTTTATTTGCTCCTCTTTTATATTTTCTCACAGATTGGAATATTTTAGCCGTCATTATGATTGCTATGATGTTATCTATGTCTTCAACAGCAACCGATGTTCAGATTTTAGCAGATAGAAATCAATTACAAACAAATGTCGGAAGACAAGCATTTTCTGTTCTTTTATTTCAAGATTTACTAGCGATTCCTATACTTGCAATGTTGCCAGTTTTTGCTGGTAAATCAGTTCATTTAGGGGCGGAAATAGTTGATGTTATTGTTATGGGATTTGCTCTAATAGGTGCTGTATATCTAGTTGGACATTTTATATTAAATCCTCTGACAAAATTTGTTTCAAAAACAAAAAGTGATGAAGTTATGGTTATGTTTATTTTAACTAATATAGCCGTTTGGGCTGGAGTTTTTACTCAGTTGGGATTACCTGTTGCTATGGGAGCATTCCTTGCTGGTATGATGTTCTCAGAGACAATTTATAAGCATCAAATTCAATCACAAATCTCCCCTTATAAAATGATAATGCTTGGATTTTTCTTTATTGCTCTGGGTTTGTCTATAAATATGAATCTTTTAACTGATTATTGGGTATTTATTTTATCTGCTATTTTGGGTATTATAATAATTAAGTTTTTAGCAATTTATTTTATTGCTAGAATTCGTAAAATTGCTTGGAGAGATGCTCTTGAAATCGGAGTTTTACTCGCTCAATCAGGAGAATTTGGACTGGTATTATTACAAGTTATTTTAAGAAATGATTTATATATTATTCCAGAAATTGATTCTCAAATTTTAACTATTATTTTAGTTGGATCTTTAACTTTTACCCCTATATTAGTTGGTTTATTTGATATGCTAAAATTGAGTGGAAAATTATTTAGTCCTGATACGGCTAAAAATATAAATGATGAAGAAATAGGTAAGGTTGATGTTGTAATCTGTGGATTTGGAAGAGTTGGACAGACTCTTGTTAAAATGTTTGAAAAATTTAAGATAAAATATATTGCCATAGATAATGATGTTGATTCGGTTTTACTTGGCCGTGAAAATAATCTGAAAGTTTATTATGGTGATACAACAAAATTAGATGTTTTACAATCTCTTGGATTAAAAGGTGCTAAAATAGTAATAGTTGCTCTTGATAATAGTTCTGTCGCTAAAAAAACAGTTAGAACAATTAAAGAATTATCTAAAAGAGTTAAAATTTTTGTAAGGGCAAGAAATGTCTCGGAAGCAATACAATTTAATGATTTAGGAGTTTATAAAGCAATGCCTGAAACTATTGAATCTAGCCTTGTTTTAGCTGGTGAGGTTTTAGAATATTTTGGAATTAAGGATTCTACAATGGATAAAGAAATTTTAGAATTAAGAAATAATAATTATAGAGGATTAACTTTTGATGAAGTTGAATTTGAAAAATTATATAAAAATAAAAAAAGAATAAGAACGAGGAAAAATTAAAATGAAAAAATATGTTTTTGGACTAATTGGTTTAGTCTTATTAGATTTAGTATCTAAATCAATTCTTGTAAATTTAATAACTAATAGTTTTATTATATCTGAAAATGCATTTAGTTTAATTCCTCACCCTTATTTAATGGCCAGAATAACATCATTTTTTAACTTAGTCTTTACTTGGAATCCAGGAACTAGTTTTTCAATGTTTCAAAATATTGGATTAAATAGTCAATTTGTTATTATATTTTTAACTTTGATTATTATAACTTATTTAATTTATTTATGGGTTTCAAAATTACATACAAATATAGAGAAAATATCTTTTATGATGATTATTGCGGGTGCTATTGGTAATTTAATAGATAGAATTAGATTTAACGCAGTTGTTGATTTTCTTGATTTTCACATAGGTGCATATCATTGGCCAGCATTTAATATAGCCGATGTTTTAATTTGTTGTGGAGTTTTATTATATATCTATTCTCTGATTCGCAAAAAACACTAGTGTGATTTTGAGCAAGGCATTGATATAACCAGAGATGGAGTATCTAAAATAGATATGTCTTGTTTTTTTCCACATTTAACACAAAGAGTTTCATAATCTTTTATTGCTTTTTTAGGAAAACTTAAAATTTGTTTTTCTTGTCCTAAATGCTCAAAAGTCTCCATGTCATAAGCATCAATTGTAATTGTAAAATATGAATTTATATCAGATGGCTTAAAATATTTTGCAATAACTTCTCCATTATGAATATCTGATGGTTTCAAAATCCAAGTATTTGATGGACCTCGTATTCCAGATGATAAACTAATATACTCAGGAAGAGAACGAATTATCAATATATGATTATTAGCATCAAGTTTTAATACTTGTTCTCGGTAGTATATTTTTTTTAATAGGGAAATTTGATCTTTGATGTTTATATTTATAGAAATGGAACTGATTAAATGATTTTTATGAATGTTTATAAGTAGTGATATGTCAGAAAAAGACTTTATATTTTTAGGTGGATTTAAATAAAGTAAAAAATCCTGAGGGCTGGGATTTTTTATTATCCAGATATTTTCATCAGGGTCATTATTTGCTCCCCGTATTCTCCAACCGCCAGGAAGGCCCTCTATCTCAATTAAATCCACTTCGCTTGGAAGAATGTCCAAATGAATCAACCAGTCTTGAATCCTTTTTTCAACAGATGCATTTAACCATGGTGCAAAAGAAATTTTTCCCGAAGAAATATATGCATTTGAATGATATTCAATAATTTCTAAATCTTTTGTTATAGATTGTAGAACTATTAAAAATTGAGTATATTCCTTATCTGTTTCTACCACTAGTTCTTTATACTCTAACAAAGTAAGCATAAATAAATTATCAGAAATTTTTTTACCTGTATTTATACGAACATACTCGTAATCAGGAAGAAGAACAAAAATATTACTAGAATTTGAATACAAATCCGCTGTCTTTGGGAGAGTATTTTTTACTTTATATTCCATCAATAATCCTTTTATTTAATTGTTGATAAAGGGTTATGAAAATATAATACAACAAAAGCAAGAATAAATCAAGAAAAACTATTGATAAGTGATAAATAAGACAGAAATCCTAGGAAATTTCAATTGTCCTAATTCCGTCAGAATTGGATTGTATATCTAAAATCAGGGTATTTTTAGGGTTTATAAACCTTTTTGCTATCTCTGGCCATTCAATAATAGTTATACCATTTTGCATTGCATCAAACAAACCAATTTCTTCCAATTCTGATTCGTTTTTAATTCTGTATAAATCAAAATGATATATATCTCCGATTTTTGTTTCGTATGTTTGAACTAGGGTAAAAGTGGGAGATGGAACGATTGTATCATCTCCTGTCAATTCACGAATAATAGAGCGAGTTAGTTCAGTTTTACCAACTCCTAGATTTCCATTTAATAAAATGGTCATAGGACTGTGTAGAGTTTTAGCAAATTTCTTACCAAACTCCTGCATTTCAGATAAAGAATTTATAATATATTTTTCAGTCATAATTACATTCTACAAAGTTTTAATTGAAAATCTAGAAAAATTTTTGTAAAATGAAACAAATTGCCACAATAGCTCAGTTGGTAGAGCACTTCATTCGTAATGAAGGGGTCGCAGGT
>CAZEWI010000002.1:0-25151 GCA_964514455.1 uncultured Bacteroidales bacterium
CGCATTCCTGCTATAACTCCTTTCCGTTTGATTGTTGGATTACGTCCTACAACTAAAACTACAATCACAGGTGTTGAAATGTTCCGTAAATTGTTAGACCAAGGTCAAGCAGGAGACAATGTTGGATTATTGCTCCGTGGAACAAAGAAAGAAGAAATTGAAAGAGGTCAAGTTTTGGCTAAACCTGGTTCAATTACACCTCATACAAAATTTGAAACAGAGTGCTATATTTTGAAAAAAGAAGAGGGTGGTCGTCATACTCCATTCTTATCAAATTACCGCCCACAATTCTATTTCAGAACAACTGATGTTACAGGAACTATTGAACTTCCTGCAGGTAAAGAAATGGTATTGCCAGGTGATAATGTCAGAATGACAGTTACACTTATCGCACCTATCGCTATGGAAGAAGGCCTACGCTTCGCTATTCGTGAAGGCGGCCGTACAGTTGGCGCTGGTGTTGTATCAAAAATCTTACAATAAATAAACAAAAGGTAGAGGAACAGAAATGATTGCTTCACAAAAAATTAGAATCAAATTAACATCTTTTGACCACCACACTTTAATGTCTTCGGTTGATGAAATAGTAAAAACGGCCAAGAGAACAGGTGCGGAGGTTGATGGACCTGTTTCTCTACCTACATACACTCAAAAATTTACAATCAACCGCGCTCCAAACGGGGATAAAAAATCCCGTGAGCAATTTGAAATCCGCAATCATAAACGCGTGATTGATATTGTTAATCCAACCCCTCAAACCGTAGATGCTCTGATGAAGTTGGATTTGGCGTCAGGTGTTGATGTGAAAATTAAATTATAAACAAAAAGAGTATCAATATGAAACGTTCAGGTTTAATTACTAAAAAAGTCGGAATGACACGCATGTTCGCAGAAGATGGTCGTAGCGTTCCTGTTACAGTTCTTGAATCCAAAGACTGTCGCGTTATTGCTCACAGAACTATGGATAAAGAGGGCTATACAGCACTTCAAATCGGACTCGGCGAAGCAAAAGAGAAACATATCTCTAAGCCAGTTCTAGGACATTTTGCTAAACAAGGTGTAAAACCTTTAAGAAAAGTCTTGGAATTCAGAGTATCTGAAGATTGTTTAATTCCAGTAGGACAACAAATTTCTGTAAATCATTTTGTTGCAGGACAATTTGTTGATGCTTGTGGAACATCTAAAGGTAAAGGTTTTGCTGGTGCTATGAAAAGATGGAACTTCTCTGGATTAGAAGCCGCTCACGGTGTTATGAAAGCACATCGTTCATTAGGTTCAACTGGTAACCGCGAACTCCCAGGTCGTGTTTTTAAGGGTAAAAAAATGTCTGGACAAATGGGAAATGAAAAAGTAACTGTTCAAAATCTTGTTGTATTTGGCACAGATGCTGAAAACGGATTGATTTTCGTTGAAGGTGCTGTCCCAGGAGCAAAAGGAACTTATGTTTATTTAACAGACGCTGTTAAAAAATCTATTCCTGAAAATGCTCCAAAACCAACATCAACATCAGAAACAAAAATAGGGGAATAAGATATGCAATTAGATATTATAAATTTACAAGGTAAAGTTGTTGATAAAATATCCCTTAATAAAGATGTTTTTGATATTGCTCCAAGAGCCGATATTCTACACAGAGTTGTTCAATATCAATTAGCAAATCGTCGTGCTGGAACTCACTCAACTAAAACAATCAGTGAATTATCTGGAACAACTAGAAAACCTTTCAAACAAAAAGGAACAGGTCGCGCTCGTCAGGGTTCTTTACGTTCTCCTCATATGCGTGGTGGTGCTATTATTTTTGGACCAGTTGTTCGTTCTCACGAAATTGATTTGCCTAAAAAAATCAGAGCACTAGGATTAAAAATGGCTTTATCTAGCAAAGTTTTAGATAAAAACATTATTATACTTGATAGTGAAAAATTAAAAGAACCAAAATCTGCTTCTTTATTAAAATCACTAAAAGCATTGAATATAAATAATGCATTGTTTGTTGGTGCTGACAAGTTTGATGAAAACTTCCAAAAAGCAGTTTCTAACATCAAATTGATTGATATTCTTCCAACTATTGGTTTGAATGTTTATGACATCTTGAATCACGAAACTCTAGTTTTGACAAAAGATGCAGTTCAAAAAATTTATGACAGATTAGGAGCATAACAATGGCTGATAAAAAAATTATTTCTCCAAAAACTTATGATATATTGGTTCGTCCAATTATCACAGAAAAAGCAACTAAAGCCGCTGAATCAAATTCCATCGCTTTTGAAGTCGCTTCAGATGCTACAAAAGGAGATATTAAAGACGCAATAGAAGCCATTTATGGTGTAAAAGTCAAAAAAATAAATGTTCTAAACGCCAAAGGAAAAACTAAAAAATTCCGTGGTCGCACAGGAACACAACGCTTGGTAAAAAAAGCATACATAACCCTGACCGAGAATCAAGCAATTGATGTTATGGCCGGAAAATAAAGTGCAACAAAAAAGGATTGAATTATGGCACTTAGAAAATATAAACCTATAACACCTGGAATGAGACAACTTGTCCTTATTGATAAGTCTGATCTTCATAAAGGTGATCCAGAGAAAACATTGACTTTTGGATTAAAATCAAAAGGTGGTCGCAATAATACTGGAAGAATCACTGTTCGTCATCAAGGCGGCGGTCATAAAAGAAAATATCGTATTATTGACTTCAAAAGACAAAAATTTGATATGCCTGCAAAGGTTATTCGCTTGGAATATGACCCAAATAGAACTGCTTTTATTGCTTTAATTGAATACACAGATAAAGAAAAAGCATATATTTTGGCTCCTCAGAAATTATCAGTTGGTGATACAGTTATCTCTGGTCAAAAAGTTGATATTAAACCAGGAAATGCATTACCTTTGAAAAATATGCCAATCGGAACTATCATTCACAATGTTGAAATGAAACCTGGATTCGGCGGACAACTCGCTAGATCTGCTGGTTGTTATGCTATGCTTGCTGGTAAAGATGGAGAATATGCTCAAATCAAATTAAATTCTGGCGAACTAAGGAAAGTATTTTCAGACTGCTTTGCAACTGTCGGTGCTATTTCTAACCAAGATCAAAGAAATGTAAGCCTTGGAAAAGCAGGACGCAAACGTTGGTTAGGTATTCGTCCAACAACTCGTGGTGTTGCGATGAACCCTGTTGATCACCCAAATGGTGGTGGTAACGGTAAATCTAAGGGACGTCCAGCAAGAAGCCCAAGTGGTATTATTGCCAAAGGATTTAGAACAAGAACAAATAAAAGAACCGATAAGTTTATTATTCGTTCTCGCCATATGGCTAAAAAGAAATAATATAGGAGTTTATAATGTCACGTTCAGTTTGGAAAGGACCTTTTATTCATCCCTCAGTTGTTAAAAAAACAGTTAAGGCTAATGAAAATAACGATCACAAACCTATTAAAACTTGGTCAAGAGCATCAACAATTATTCCTCAAATGGTTGGTTTAACATTTGAAGTTCATAATGGAC
Source organism: uncultured Bacteroidales bacterium (assembly GCA_964514455.1). Lineage (GTDB taxonomy): Bacteria > Pseudomonadota > Alphaproteobacteria > Rs-D84 > Rs-D84 > CAZEWI01. The sequence goes on from CAZEWI010000002.1 coordinate 3,504, forward strand.
AAAAGTTTATTCCTGTTCTTATCGTAGAAGATATGATTGGTCATAAACTTGGAGAATTTGCTCCTACAAGAACATTCCGTGGTCATGCCGGCGATAAAAAAGCAGCTAAAGGTAAGAAATAATGACAGAAAGAAAATACGGATTAAAAAATAATCAGGTTAGAGCTGTAAACCGTTTGGTAAGATCTAGCGCTCAAAAATTGAATCTAGTTGTAGAAACTATTCGCAAACTTCCAGTTGATAAAGCAATTGATGTTTTGACTTTTTCTAAAAAACGCGTTGCTGGAGATGTTAAAAAGACATTAATGTCAGCAGTTGCTAACGCAGAAAATAATCACGGATTCAAAGTTGAAAATCTTGTTGTATCAGAAGCCTATGTCGGAAAAGCAATCGTTATGAAACGTATGCGTCCAGAAGGTAAAGGTCGTGCTGGTGCAATTTTGAAACCATTTTCAAGTGTAACAATTATTTTGGAATCAGTTGAGGCTATACCTGCTGAAAAAAAGACTCCAAAAGCAAAAGATAAAAACGAAAAGAAAGGGGATAAATAATGGGTCATAAAGTATCACCAGTTATTCAAAGAATTATGATAAATCGCACCCCAGATTCAAGATGGATTGCGAATAAAAAAGACTATGCTGGCTTAATTCTAGAAGATTTTCGTATTCGTGAATTTTTAGAGAAAAAACTAAAAAAAGCAGGACTCGCAAAAGTTGTTATTGAAAGAGTTGCAAAGAAATTGATTATTACAATTCATTCTTCTCGCCCTGGAATCATTATTGGTAAAGCAGGTGCAGATATTGAGGCTTTGCGCAACGAAATCAAAAAAATGACTAAAAATGACAATGTCGTTGTAAATATCGTTGAAGTTCGTCGTGCTGATTTAGATGCTATGATTGTTGCAAAATCTATCGCAAGTCAAATTGAAGGTCGTGTATCTTTCAAAAGAGCAATGAAAAAAGCAATTCAAAATTCTTTACGTGCAGGAGCAAAAGGTATTAAAGTTTCTTGTGGCGGTCGTTTGAATGGTGCTGAAATTGCTAGATCTGAATCTATGCGTGAAGGTCGTATTCCATTACATACACTACGTGCAGATATTGATTATGCTTCAATTCAAGCAAAAACAACTTACGGAGTTATCGGTGTAAAAGTTTGGATTTATACAGGTGATGTTGTAAATGAAGAAAAAATTGCTAAAGAACTCGCAAGACCTACTGAACTTGCTGGCTCTTCAGAGAAAATAGTGAAATAAGAGGATACTGATATGTTAATGCCTAATAAAACAAAGTTTCGCAAATTACAAAAAGGACGTATTCACGGGGTTGCCAAAGGCGGTTTTGAACTAAACTTTGGAACATTCGGATTAAAAGCCTTGGAGCCAGAACGTATTACTTCTCGCCAAATAGAGGCTGCTCGTCGTGCGATTACAAGATGTATGAAACGTCAAGGTAAAGTTTGGATTAGAATTTTCCCTGATGTTCCAGTAACTTCAAAACCTCTGGGTGTTCGTATGGGTAAAGGTAAAGGTGCAGTTGATTTCTGGGCTTGCCGTGTAAAACCTGGACGCATTATGTTTGAACTTGACGGTGTTAAAGAAGAACTTGCAAATGAGGCTTTAACATTGGGTGCATCAAAACTACCAATTAAAACAAAAATAGTCGGACGTCGTCCTAATTAAAGCGAGGTAATAAAATGGTTGCAAAAAAACAAGAAAATGTTGCTAGTATGGATGCTCTTATGACCAAATTGGCAGAATCAAAAAAAGAACAAATGAACCTACGTTTTCAATTGACTGCTGGTCAATTAAAAAACACAGATAAACTTAAAAAAACACGTCGCGAAATTGCTAGAATTGAAACTAAAATTTCTGCTCTTAAAAATGCGACTTCAAAGAAAGGGGCTTAAGACATGCCAAAACACATATTACAAGGAACTGTTATCAGTACAAAAAATGATAAAACCGTTGTTGTCAATGTAGAACGTCGTTTCCGCCATCCTTTGTATAAAAAGTTTGTTAAACAAAACAAAAAATACAAGGCTCATGATGAAAATAACGAATATAAACTAGGTGATATCATTTCTATTCAAGAAAATCGTCCAATTTCAAAGACTAAAAGATGGGTCGTTTTGGGATTGGTTGGCAAAGCCAAAGATACAACAGTTGAAACAAATGACGAAATGGGGGCATAAATGATACAAGTAGAAACAAACTTAAATGTAGCCGACAATAGCGGTGCTAAAAGAGTTCAATGCATCAAAGTTCTTGGTGGATCTCATCGTCGTTATGCTACAATTGGCGATATAATTGTTGTTGCTGTTAAAGACGCTATTCCAAGAGGAAAAGTTCAAAAAGGAACAGTTCAAAAAGCAATTATCGTTCGTGTAAAATATGATACTAAACGTGCTGATGGCTCACTCATTCGTTTTGATGAGAATGCAGTAGTTCTTATAAATAAAAATAAAGAACCTATCGGAACTCGTATCTTTGGGCCTATCGCAAGAGAAGTTCGTAATAAATATGATGTCCAAAAAATAGTTTCTTTGGCACCTGAAGTATTGTAAAGGAGAATAAAATGAAAATTAAAAAAGGCGATGAAGTTATCGTAATTTCTGGAAAATATAAAGGAGTTAAAGGTGCTGTTTTAACTGCTATGCCAAAAGAAGACAAAGTTATTGTTGCTGGTGTAAATAGAGTAAAAAAGCATATTAAACCAACTCAGGAACAACCTGGTAAAATTGAAGAAATTGAAAAACCAATTCACATTTCTAATGTTGCACTCGTTGATCCTAAAACTAAAAAATCTACTAAAATTGGTTATAAAATTGAAAAAGGTACAAAAAATCGTGTCGCTAAAAAAAGCGGAACAGTATTATAAAAGGAGCAACTATGGAAATTCGTTTGAAAAAGTTTTATGAAGATGTCGTTCGCCCTGAATTGAAAAAAGAGTTTTCAATTGCTAATGAATTGGCTATTCCAAAAATTGATAAAATAGTTTTGAATATGGGTGTCGGAGCAGCCGCTGCTGATAAGAAAAAACTTGATAATGCATATAATGATATGATGCTTATTTCTGGTCAAAAACCAGTTATTGCAAATGCAAGAAAATCAATTGCTACATATCGTTTGCGTCAAGGACAACCTATTGGAGTAAAGGTTACTCTTCGTGGTAAAAGAATGTATGACTTCTTGGACAGATTGATTTATATCGCATTACCTAGAATCAAGGATTTCCACGGACTTTCAAAATCTAAATTTGATGGCAGAGGAAATTATGCTTTCGGAATAAAAGAACAATTGATATTCCCAGAAATTGACTTTGATAAAATGGACTCAATTCGCGGAATGGATATCGTAATTTGCACAACAGCAAGAACTGACGAAGAAGCTAGATTTCTTTTGTCTAAAATGAACTTGCCTTTGATTTTAAAATAAGAGGGTAAATAATGGCAAAATTAGGATTAAAAAATAATAATCAAAAACGTCAAAACTTAGTTAAAAAATATGCTAATAAAAGAGCAGATTTGAAGGCTAAAATGACACAATCAGCGACCCCAGATGAAAGAAAAGAAGCAATGTTAGGTCTTGCAAAACTTCCAAGAAATTCATCTCCTTCAAGGGTTCATAATCGTTGTAACCTAACTGGACGTGCCCGCGGTTATATGAGACAATTTGGTCTTTGCCGTCAACAAGTTAGAACTCTAGCCCAAGAAGGAAAACTTCCTGGTGTTCGCAAATCAAGTTGGTCTTAAACCAAGATAACATAAGAGGTTAATAATATGACTTATACAGATCCAATCGGAGATATGATTACAAGAATCCGCAATGCTCAAAATGCAGGTAAAGAAAAGACTTTAACTCCTGCTTCAAGTTTGCGTGAAAATGTACTTTCAGTTTTGAAAGCAGAGGGTTTTATCTCTAATTTCCGCCGTATCAAAGGTGAAAATAATAAAGATGTTTTTGAAATTGAATTGAAATATATTGAAGGCCGTGGGGCTATCCAAGAAATTTCTCGTGTATCAAAACCAGGACGTCGCGTTTATTCTAAAAGTGCTAAAATGCCAAGAGTCTTAAATGGTTTGGGTATATCAATAGTTTCAACACCAAAAGGAGTTATGGCTGACTATCAGGCTAGACTTGAAAATTTGGGTGGCGAAATTTTATGTCGCGTAGTTTAATAAAAGGAGTATAAAATTATGTCAAGAGCAGGTAAACATCCATTAAACATTCCTACTGGTGTTTCAATAGAAAAAACAGATAAAGTTTTGACTATTAAAGGACCTAAGGGTGTTATGACTTTGGATTTAACAAATAAACATTCGCATTTAGTAAGTCTAGAAATTTCAGAAAAAGAAATTAAAGTTGTTCCTTTGAATGAGTTGGACCAAGCATCTCGTGCTATGTGGGGAACTATGGCAAGACTTATTAAATCCGCTATTGATGGAGTAGTATCTGGTTTCTCTAAAAAAATGGGAATGAAAGGTGTCGGATATAGGGCTTCAGTTTCTGGAAATAAATTGACACTTGTCGTCGGTTATTCTCACGATGTAGTTGTTGATATTCCAGAGGGATTATCAGTTGAAGTAAGTGCTCCAACAGAATTCACAATTAGTGGTATTGATAAACAACAAGTTGGACAATTCGCTGATAAAATCCGCAAAATTCGTCTTCCTGAACCTTATAAAGGTAAAGGAATATTCTATGCTGATGAAACAATTCGTCGCAAAGAAGGTAAAAAGAAATAATAACAAAGGCTAAGTAAAATGAAAAAATTAGACACAAAAACAAGACGTATAACTCGTAATAGATATGCCCTAAAAAGAAATAATTATGGCAATTTGCGTTTATCTGTAAATCGTTCAGGCCGTCATATTTCCGCTCAAATTATTGATGATATAGCCGGCAAAACCTTAGTTTCATGCTCTTCCAGAGATAAAGATTTCTCAGGAAAAGGCTGGACTATTGAAGGTGCTGCAATCGTTGGTAAAACTCTGGGTGAAAAGGCTGTTAAAATGAAGTTAAAAGACATCTATTTTGATAGAGGCGGATATATTTTTCATGGTCGTGTAAAGGCTTTAGCCGAAGGCGCCAGAGAAGCAGGCTTAAAATTTTAATCAAAGGAAATAAAAAATGGCAAGATTAAATCAAAATAATAACGGAATCCCAGCAGATAACTTAAAAGATAAACTTATCCATGTAAATCGTGTTTCTAAAACTGTTAAAGGTGGTAAGAATTTCTCTTTCTCTGCAATCGTCGTTGTAGGAGATGGTGCTGGTAAAGTTGGATTTGGAACAGGTAAAGCATTGGAAATCCAATCTGCTGTTGCCAAAGCAACAAAACAAGCAAAAAATGCTATGATTAGAGTTCCTTTGAAAGAAGGCAGAACTTTACATCATGATATGGTTGCTAAATATGGTGCTGGAAAAGTTGTTTTACGTACAGCAACTCCTGGAACTGGAATTATCGCAGGTGGTCCATTACGTGCAATTTTTGAATGTCTCGGAGTAAGTGATGTTGTTGCTAAATCTCAGGGTTCAAATAATCCTCATAATATGGTTCGTGCAACTTTCGCTGCTTTGTCTGCAATGAATTCTCCAAAATCTGTTGCAACTCGCCGCTCAAAACCTGTAACTGAAATTATTGCAGCACGTGATTTGAAAGAAAAGAAAGACGTTGTTGTAGTTGATGAAAAATAAGGGAGTATTAAAATGAAAACAATTACTGTTAAACAAGTTAAAAGTAATATAGGCATACAAGCAAGACATAAAAAAGTTTTACAAGGTATGGGTCTTGGAAGAATTGGAAAAATTAAAGTTTTGCCTGATAATGAATCAAATCGCGGAATGATTGCAAAAGTTGCTCATCTCGTTACTATTGTAGAATAAAGGAGATTTTATTATGAAATTAAATGCAATTATGGATAATTTAGGTGCAAGACAAGACAAAAAACGTCTTGGCCGTGGAATTGGTTCTGGAAAAGGTAAAACTGCTGGTCGTGGTCATAAAGGTCAAAGGGCTCGTTCTGGTGCTCCAAGATCTGGAACATTTGAAGGTGGTCAAAGCCCAATTTTTAGAAGATTACCTCAAATCGGATTTACAAATCATTTTGCTAAAAGATATGCAACTGTAAATTTAGGTGATTTACAAAAATTTATTGATGCTGGAAAATTAGATGCTAAAAAACTTATAGATGTAAAATTATTAAAAGAATGTGGCATTATTCGTCGTGAATTAGATGGCTTAAAAGTTCTTGGCGTTGGTGAAATAAAATCCGCTGTTAAAATTGAAGCAGTTAAAGCATCTAAAAAAGCAAAAGAACTAGTTGAAAAACTCGGCGGAACTATCACTTTCAAAGTTAAAAAGACTATGAAAGACAGAGGTGCTGTTGAAAAAGGAAAATTACAAAAAACTTCAACTAAATCAGAAAAAAAAGAAGTTAAAAAACCAGTAGCAAAAAAAACATCTGTAAAAAAAGCAGCAAAAGCAAAATAACTGAAGAGGAGAAATTATGGAGAAACCTTCTGTAAATCTTAATGTTTTATCAGGCTTATCTGATTTGAAGAAGAGAATTTTATTCACATTGATAGCACTTATAGTCTATCGTATTGGATCTTATATTCCTCTTCCTGGTGTAAATGCCAGTGCCGTTTTACACTTATTCCAAGGTGAAGGCGGAGTATTAGGTATGTTTGATTTATTTACAGGTGGATCTTTGTCCAGAATGTCTGTTTTGGCTTTGAACATTTTTCCATACATCTCGGCTTCTATCGTAATGCAATTGCTTGTTTCTACTAGTAAATCACTTTCAGAACTAAGAAAAGAGGGTGAGTCTGGTAGAATTAAAATCAATCAATATACAAGATATTTGGCTATCGTTTTGTGTGCTGTTCAGGCTTATGCTGTTGCAAAAGGCTTGGAAGCCATGGCTCCATCAAACGGAATTAGTGCGGTTATGAACCCAGGAAGATTTTTTGAATTTTCAACTATAATCTGTCTTGTTGGTGGAACTGCATTTATTATGTGGCTCGCAGAGCAAATTACTTCTCGTGGAGTTGGTCAAGGTGCTTCTTTATTGATTTTTGCGGGTATTATTGCAGAACTTCCAAGCGGCATTTCTAACTTGATTCAACTTGGTAGTGTTGGACAAATTTCAATTATGGCTGCTTTGGGTGTAGTTGTATTCGTTGTTGGCATTATTGCTTTGATTGCTTTTATGGAGCAAGCCCAAAGACGTATTGCTATTCAATATCCTAGACAGGCAAATCCAAACGGTGGAATGAGTAATAATGCATCTTATTTGCCATTAAAAGTAAATATGTCCGGAGTTATGGGACCTGTTTTTGCATCTTCAATTATGATGATTCCTGCATTTATTATGAGATTCACTCATTCTGATGCTTGGTGGTTCCAAAAACTTATGGGATTCTTTACTTATGGAACTTATAGTTATATGGCCATGTTTGCTCTTTTAATCGTATTTTTTGCGTATTTTCAAACCGCGATTGTATTCAATCCAGAAGAAACAGCAGAAAATTTGAAAAATCACGGGGCTTATATCCCAGGAATTCGCCCAGGGGCTCAAACATCATCATATCTTGATTTTGTTATAACTAGAATATCTGCAGTTGGTGTTGCCTATCTTATATTTGTGTGTGTTTTACCGATTTTATTACACTCACATTTCGGATTACCAGTTCTAATCGGTGGAACTAGTATCTTAATCGTTGCGGGTGTCGTTTTAGATACCGTAACACAAATACAATCTCATCTGATTGCAAGACATTATGCAAATCTGATGAAAAAAGCAGGGAAACAAGGCAGATTCCGTATCTAAACTTGAACCTTAAACAAAAAGAGATTGACTTTTTATAAATTTAATATAAAATAGATCTCTGAATATATAACTAAAAACAGGAAAAAAGGAGACTTAAGTTGGCTCGTATCGCTGGAGTAAACATTCCGACAGAAAAAAGATTAGTTATTAGTTTGACATACATTTACGGGATTGGTCCTGTTCGTGCTGCTCAAATTTGTAAAGAATTGGGTTTCAAAGATTCTATGAGAACCAAGGATTTAACTGATCAAGACATCGTAAATTTACGTAATTATATTGAAAAAACTTTCAAAGTAGAAGGTGATGTTCGTCGTGATGTTTCAATGAATATCAAAAGACTTCAAGATTTGAAATGTTATCGTGGATTACGTCATAGAAATAAATTACCAGTCCATGGTCAAAGAACAAGAACAAATGCTAGAACACGTAAAGGTAAAAGAGTTATCGTTGCTGGTTCTGCCAAGAAAGGTAAATAAGGAGTTTTTTTATGGCTGTAAAATCTAAAAAAACAGTTAAAAAAGTTGCTAAAAAAGTAAGTCATGGTATTGCTCATGTATTAGCCACTTTTAATAATACTAGAATTACAATCACAGATACCTCAGGTGCAGTATTGTGCTGGGAAACATCTGGTGTGGAAAAATTCAAGGGTGCAAAAAAATCTACTCCATACGCCGCTTCCATCGTTGCAGAACAAGTTGCTAAAAAAGCAATGGAAATGGGTATGAAAACTATAGATGTTTTAATGCGTGGCCCAGGACAAGGTCGTGAATCCGCTGTCCGTGGTCTTAGCACAGCAGGACTAGTTGTCAATACAATTACCGACACAACACGTATTCCTCATAACGGATGTCGTGCTAAAAAACGTCGTCGTGTTTAATTTATAATCAAGCGAGGCTTTAATATGATAGAAAAAAATTGGATGAATTTAACTAAACCAAAAAAATTAGTTGTAAAAGTTGATGAAGATAATCACAACATTGCAACAATTACAGCAGAGCCTTTAGAAAAGGGCTTTGGAATGTCTTTGGGTAATGCTCTTCGTAGAGTATTATTGTCTTCGCTACAAGGTTGTGCGATGACTGCAATCAAAATTGATGGTGTTCAACACGAATTTGCTACAATCCCAGGTGTTCGCGAAGATGTTACCGATATTATTTTGAATTTGAAAACAGTTTATTTCAAAGCAAATGAAGAAGGTGCTAGAAAGGCTACATTAAAAGTAAAAGGACCTGCTGTTGTTACTTCTGGAATGATTGAGACATCATCATCTGTTGAAGTTTTGAATAAAGATGTTGTTCTTTGCAATATTGGCGAGGGTGCAACTCTTGATATGGAAATTTTCTTGAACACAGGTAAGGGTTATATTTCTGCCGAACAAAATAGAAGTGCAAATATGCCTTTGGGAGTAATTCCAGTTGATTCAATTTATTCACCAATCTTAAATGTCTCTGTTGAGGTATCCAATGCTCGTATTGGTCAAAAAACAGACTATGACAGACTTGATTTAGTCGTAAAAACAAATGGTGCAGTATCTCCAGAAGATGCAGTTGCTTTTGCTGCTCGTATTTTAACTGACCAATTTACAGTATTCATCAATTTTGAAGATCCTGAAAATGTTGCCACTAACAGTGAAACAAAAAAGATTGATGTACTTCCATTTGATCCAAAATTATTGAAACAAGTTGATGAACTTGAATTATCTGTTCGTGCAAACAATTGCTTGAAGAACGATAAAATCAATTACTTGGGCGAATTAGTTCAAAAAACGGAACAAGATATGTTAAAAACACCTAACTTCGGCCGTAAATCTTTGAATGAAATTAAAGAACAACTTGAAAATATGGGACTTTCACTCGGTATGAATGTACCTGGTTGGCCTCCTGAGAATATCTCTGAATTGGCCAAAAAGTATGAAGATCCATACAAATAAACAAACTCAATCTGGCGATGCTGAAATAATTTCGGGTCGCCAGTTAAATCAATCCAAATAAAATTTGGGAATAACTACAGGAGAAATACAATGAGACACGGAATGTCACAAAGAAGATTTAACAGAACATCAGAACATCGTAAAGCAATGTTCAAAAATTTAACAGTATCTTTATTGATGCACGAACAAATTAAAACAACTCTTCCAAAAGCAAAAGATTTACGCAGCGTTGTTGAAAAAATTATCACATTAGGCAGAACAGATTCTGTCGCAAATCGCAGAATTGCAATGTCTTTTTTACAAGATGCTGAAATTGTAAAAAAATTATTCACAGTAATTGGACCAAGATATGCTAAAAGACCCGGCGGATATACCAGAGTATTAAAAGCAGGATTCCGTTATGGAGATATGGCTCCTATGGCTATTATTGAATTAGTTGATAGAGATGTTTCCGCTAAAGGTTCTAATATTAAAAAAATAGAAGAAAAATCAGCCGAAGCAAAAAAAGAAACTAAAAAATCAGAAGTAAAAAAAGTAAAAATAGAAAAAGACTCCAAATCAGTTAAACCAGTAAATACAAAAACTGCTGCAAAAGCACCTCGTCGCAGAGTAGCTGCAAGTTCTGGTAAATAACCAACATTAAAAGTCCTCTAAAATGAGGGCTTTTATTTTATAAAAAACTGTTGCCATTTATTTTTATTTTTGTTAGAATCGTAATAGTAACAGGAGGAGATTATGAAAAAAATCAATAAATCTAAAAAAATAACAAAAAATGAACCAATAGAATATCGTTTTTCATATAAAAAGATATTATTATTTATAATATTTGTTTTTATAATAGGTTATATAATATCTTATTTCTTTAATAATAAAATTTATCAGATAGAAAAAACAAATCTTTGTGAAATTAAAGAAACTCTAACTGCAAAAATGACAGAAGTAAAACCTATCAGATCGGATTTCTTATACGTCGGAGGAGAACAAGAGCATCAGATAAAAAACTATCTTTGCGGAGAAATTGATTTAATAAAAGGAGAAGGTCTTCGTATTTGGGGAAATGTATTTACTTCCGAATTAAAACAAGAAGATATTGAACAAAGTATTCAAAACGAATTATCCGAAATAAAAGATTCTGATAGTGATGTTGTTATTTTAGTTTGCTCAAAAGGTGAATATGAATTTTGTTTTTCTGAGGCTAAAAAAATGAAAAAATATCTAGATGTTATAATTGTAAAATCTCCTGAAAATATAGAAGGTGTTAAGTTTGATGGTAATGGTGAAATAAAAGAATGTATAATTGAATAAATAAAACTCCTTTAACGAGGAGTTTTTTGTTGTTTTAAGACAATTTTTATGTTAAAATAACAACTAACATAAAAAAGAGATGGGTTTTGAAAAAACAAAAAAAATCATTTTTTAGTAATCTTGGAATTACAATAATTTTAGATATACTATTGCTATTTGTTCTATTAGCAGTATTTCGCATTATAAATAAGCAAACTTACACGGTTATAGCTACTGATGGTTGTCAAACAGCAGTAAAAATACAAAAAATAGTCAAAAAATTAGAACCCAAATCAGTTTTATTTTCAGATTTTGGAAGTGATTCTGCCTATTACTTAAAAGAATATGTTATAAACACGACTTATCAATATGAAGATATCCGTTCTATAACAGGAGATTATAATTTTGATAATAATGAAATAGATACAAACAGAAAGAATAATTACGAGAATCAACTTATCTTTGAAAGCCAAGGAATAGACCTGATAGTTTTATTTTGTTCAATAGAGGAATTTGAATTTTGCCATAAAATCGCAGATAAAATAGAAACTCCTAAAAGAATTATATTAGTAAAAACAAATCCAACTACAAAAATGGAGTATGATCATAATGGTTATGCTCGTTGTTTAGTAAAATAATTAGTCTTCTTCGCTAGATTCTAATAGACCAGAGTTTATATTTTTACTTGTTTTTGCTCCGAGTGCTTTTAATTTTTCAGCAACCGAGATAGCATTTCCTTTCCCGCTTGATAATTTATTTATAGCATTTTCATAAGATTTTTTAGAAGAATCCAATGCAGAATCTATTTTTTTCATATCTTCTACAAATCCAGTCAATTTATCATATAAAGAACCACCTAATCTTGCAATTTCATCAACATTTTTATTTCTTTTTTCAATATTCCAAAGATTTTCAACCGCTCTCAATATAGGAAACAGAGATGATGGAGTCGCTATCATAATGTTCTTTTTATAACTCAATTCGTATAAATCTTTATCATAATTTACAGCATCAATATAAGCACTTTCAATAGGAATAAACATTATTACATAGTCCAAAGAATTATTTTTTAACAATTTTTGATATTCTTTATCGGCTAATTCATTTATGTGATTTTTAATATCTTGAATATGTTTTTCCATAAAAGATTTTTTCTTGGCCTCATCGTCAGTTTTAGCATATTCAGTATAATTATTTAAAGAGACTTTGGAGTCAATAAATATATATCTTTCATTCGGCAAACGAACTTTGAAATCAGGGCGGAGCATTTTATTTTCTTCATCGTGGAAAGTTTCCTGAGTAAAAAAGTCAAAATCTTTTTTCAATCCAGAAAGTTCTAAAATATTTTCCAGTTGAAATTCTCCCCAATTTCCTTGGAGTTTTTTATTGCCTTTCAAAGCATCGGTAAGATTTTGAGCATCATCACTTAAAGCCTTATTTAATTCCATAAGATTCTTAAATTGCTCTTCAAAACTGGCCTTTGAGGATATATTATCCTTATGAACATCTGTAATTTTAGTCTGGAACATATTTAATTGTTCTTTGAATGGAGTAAGTATCACATCAAGAGATTTTTTTTGCTGAATATCAAAAGTTTTATTCTGATTTTGAATAATTTGATTTGATATATTTTGAAATTTCATACTTAAATCATTGTCTCTTTTCTCCATAAATGCGACTTTTTCACGATTTAGTCTTTCTCCAACCTCGTATTTATTTTTGTAATTAAACATTGCCACAATACTAATTATTAAAGCAATTCCCAATATAACAACTATTCCAATCATAATAACTCCTTTTTTATTTGAAAAATTTATTTTTTTGAATTACTATTATATTAGTAGAATAATTTAGAAAAGGCAAGCCAATGTTAAAATTAAAAATGCTAGGTGATAATGTTCTTAGAGAGCATACAGAGAAAATAGATAAAATTGATGATTTATTGATAAAGCAAATTAAAGAGATGACTAAAATTATGACAGATGAAAGTGGTGTCGGACTTGCTGGTCCTCAGGTAGGATTGCTAAAAAAACTGATAGTTATGCTTGATAAAAAAGACAGTGATGACGACGGAAAATTGTTAGTTTTAATAAATCCAGAAAAAAAGAAAGTATCAAAAGACTTGATTGAATTAGAAGAGGGGTGTTTATCTGTCCAAGGACCAAATGGCCCAGTTTATGCTTTTGTTACTCGTCCTGAATCAGTGGAAGTTGAATACACTAACATCAATGGAGAAAAAATAAGTCATAGTTTTTCAGGCCTCGCAGCAAGAATTGTTCAACATGAAATGGATCATTTGGACGGTGTATTATTTATTGATTATTTGCCAGCAGTTAAAAGAACTATGATAAACAACAAAGTTAAAAAGCGTGAATCTTGTATAAAACAAAAGGATTAAAAATGAGAATAATTTTAATGGGAACTTCGGATTTTGTAATGCCTTCGTTTAAGGCTTTGGCAAAAGATAATGACGTTATTGCAGTTTATACAACCGCTCCAAAACCAGTTGGCCGTGGTGGAAAAATCCAAAAATCAGAGCCTCATATTTGGGCTGAAAGTTTAGGAATACCAGTTGAAACTCCAAAAACATTAAAATCAGCCGAAGAAATAGAAATATTCAAAAATTATGCTAAAAAATCCGATGTCGCAATTATTTGTGTTTATGGACTTTATATTCCAGATGAAATTATAAAATCACTTAAATACGGAGTTATAAATATTCACCCATCTTTGCTTCCTAAATATCGCGGTTCAAGCCCAATTTATAGTGCAATTTTGAACGGAGATTCTGAAACAGGAGTCTCTATAATGCAAGTGGATTCAGGCTTTGATACAGGAGATGTTTTGAAACAATCAAAAATAAAAATCAATGAATATGATACTTTTGGTTCTTTATATGACAGGCTTTCAAATAAATCGGCAGATTTAATTATTGAAACAATTGATAATATAAATTGTCTTAGTCCTATAAAACAAGATGATTTAGGCGAAGAGGCTTCCTATACTAAAAAACTAACAAGAGAAGATGAAAAAATTGTCTGGGATAATTCTTCACTTTGGGTTTTTAATCGTATTCGTGGCTTAAATCCGACCCCAAAAGCATCTGCTATTTCAGGTGGTAAAGAATATAAAATTATTGAATCTAGATTATCAGAAATTACAGATAATAAAAAATCTGCAGGTGAAATTATTAGCATTGAAAAAGATGGAGTCAATGTTAAATGCGGAGATGGTAAATCAGTTAAAATTACAAAAATTCAACCCGCTGGCAAAAAAATTATGTCTATGGTGGATTTTTTAAGAGGACAAAAAAACTTCAAAGGATTTGAAAGATAATATGCCAAGATATGCAATTAAAATAGAATATGACGGAACTGGATTCTCTGGATTTCAGGCTCAAAATAATGTCCAAACAATCCAAGGTGCTCTGGAAGAGGCTCTCTTTAATTTCTCTGGTGAGCATAGTGAAGTTTATGCTAGTGGTCGCACAGATGCAGGTGTTCATGCTCTTGGTATGGTGGCTCATTTAGATTTAGAAAAATCAGTAAATCCAGAAAACTTAAAAAATGGCTTAAACTTTTATCTTAAAGAGAAAAGGATTGTAGTTTTAGATGCGGTTCCAGTCGCTGATGATTTTCATGCTAGATTTAGTGCAATTCAAAGAACATATATTTATCGTATTTTATCTCGTCCTGTTCGTCCTGCAATCCGATTTGGATTTGTTCATTGGACTCATCATAAATTAAATATAAAGGCAATGGAAAAGGGAGCAGAATATCTGATTGGAAAACACGATTTTACTTCTTTCCGAGCGGTAGATTGTCAGGCAAAATCCCCTGTAAAAACAATGGATTCTATTAAAATTACCGAATCGGAAGACGAAGTTATAATTGAATTTTCTGCTCGCTCTTTTTTATATCATCAGGTTCGTAATATCGTTGGTGCTTTATTGGAAGTAGGCATTGGAAAATTACAACCAGAAGATATAAAAAGAATACTTGAATTGTGTGATAGGACTAAAGCACCCGCAATGGCACCAGCCACAGGATTATATTTCAAGTCTGTAAAATTTGATTCAGATATTTGGAATAAAGATTAAATTATTGATATTTGCTTGACCAATAGCGATTAGATTTTACCGCACGAATCTTTTTGTTTTCATATAAAGTAAAAGCATTATTTCCAACTTGCTCTGGAGTTAAAAATTTTGCTTTACATTTATCATATCTTACAGCAAAAGCAGAAATAATAAAATCTAAATCATTCAAACTACACAAATTATCAATGTTTTTATACAAGTCTATAAACTTGATAGCCAATGCGATTTTTAAGTTTTGGACATTATAAATACAAACTTTATTTTCGCATTTCATATTATAATTATCTCCATCAAAGCCTTTTCTAAAACTGCCTTTCATTTCATCTTTTGGCGGATTTTGCTGATTCAAATTAGCCCAAGACTCAAAAACATAACGATTATCCATAGAACTTTTTTTATTAAAACGAAGCAGTTCTGAGTCTGTTTTGACGGCTATAACTTCTGACATAGGAGTGCTATATAAAATTGGCTTATCTTGTAAAAATATAAATGAAAGAGAAAGCAATATCAATCCTAATCCAACCAAGCGAATTTTTGTTTTGAAGAACATATAAATCAACCCACCCAGAGCAATAAAAAATAAACATAAACTTGGAATAACAGGAGTCAAAATAATTGCATTTGGCAAACTTGCAATCCAAGCAGTTATAGAATCCACAATTTTATTAGCATAGGATACAATCTCCAAAGGAAAACTAAACCCAAAACAAATCTCGGAAATAGTCCCTATAAAAGCCAATGGTAGTATAATTATAACAAAAAACGGAATAGTTAAGATATTTCCAAGAGTTCCATAAATAGGAATTGCTCTGAAATGATAAGCGACAAAAGGCATAGTTGCTAATCCTGCCACAAAAGCCGTCAAAAATGTAGTCTTTAACGAAATCCAGACATATAAAAATGTTCTTTTTATAAATGGTAAATTTTTATCAGGCTTTTTAATTGGATACTTATTATAAAAATAAATCAAAGCCATAACTGCCGAAAATGACATTTGAAATCCAGCCTCTAAAATATAATGAGGATTTACCAAAAGCAAAAAGAAAAATACCAACATACAATTCCGAAGTGAAAATATCTTCCTATTAAAAAATATAGCGATAAATCCTATTAAACTTATAGTAAAAGCACGAATTGACGCAACCCTAGAACCAGAAATCAACAAATATAAAAACAAACAAATCAAAGCAGGCCATATCGCAATTTTAGAAGCAGGTATTCTCTTGATAATTTTAGGAAATAATTTAATAAAAAATAAAAAGATGAAAAATAACCAACCGCTAACTATCGCCATATGAAATCCAGAAATTGATAAAATATGAGAAATTCCAGATGCTTTATAATTTTGATTAGTCTCATCATCTATTGCATTTGTATAGCCTAAAACAAGAGAGTCAATTATTTTTCCAGTATAATCCGAAAGATTATGTATTTTATCATGAGTAAAAGTCCGGAGTTTTTGAATAGAATCATAAAAGGAATAATCCTCATTTTCAGATACAATTTCAAATTCAGAATTAGCAAAACCAATAGCATCTAAATTATTATAAAATGCCCATTTTGCAAAATCAAAACTATCAGGAGAATCCGCATCTGCAGGTGGAAATAAAGATGCTTTTAGTTTTACTTTGTCTCCAATTTCTGGCAGAGTTGCAAAATCTCCACCTAAACGAACTCGCAAAGGTTTTATATTATCTTTTCTTTCAATTTTTGTATCATATATCCAGATTTTAGTCTTCTCAGCACTATAATCAAAACTATGAACAACACCAGTAATATCAGCATTTCTAACAGAAAATTCAAGACCTGTTTTTTGAATTGAATGAGTGTAAGAATACGAATACAGAAATCCACAAGAACATAAAAGAATCCCGACAAAACTAATATAAGAAATTAAAGATATTTTAGATTTTTTAATTAAAAGCAAAGCAATTAAACAAACATTTATCAATAATAGTATTTTTGAAAATGGAATATAAGGCTCAAAACCTAATCCAAAATAAATCATAATTCCAATTCCAAAAATAATTGGAAAAAATAAAAATAAATTATTCAAATTATTTGCTAAAAAGTCATTTATTCTATTCATTTTAGTATTATAATCTTATTTAGGAATTTAATTCAATTGTAAAATACTTAAAATAATAACATACTATAAAAATGAAGAAAATAGTAATTATTTTAGCAATTTTTCTCTCTGCCTGTACTTCCCGAATAGGAGGAATTTCAATTGCTACAATGGAAGGAACAAATTTGAAAGGGGACTTAAATCTCTATGAATACCCTTCACAAGAAGTCGCAGTTGAGGAATATACAGAAATATATTTTGTATTTCCAAAAAAAATACCAAGACTTAAAAATGTTGTAAAAAAGGCACTAAAAGAGGGGAATGGCAATGTTTTAATCAATGCCAGAGTTCAACAAACATATATGTGGTATGTTTTTTGGGGCTGGTGGAGAATGGATTTAATAGGCACAGTAGTCAATGTCCCAGATGATAAATTGGAGAAAATATGATAAATTTTGCAATGATGCTGTCCTTGATATTGTTCTCTTGCACTATTGATCAAGGTGATTATGCTACAATAACTAATCAATACCTAAATCTAGAAAATTTTGAAATTGAAAAAAAGCCAATCACAGAAAAAGCAACAGGAGACTCATTCTATTTTTCTCTTTGGGGTTGGACTTTTTCTAGTGGGCAGACTCTTGATGAGGCATTTGATCAGATTTTTAATGAAAACGGAGGAGAAGTTCTGAAAAATGTAAGAATAGAGAATAAATATATCACTATTCCATATTTTTTATGGTTTATAGATTGGCATGTAGTGGCAGATGTTTATGAATTAAAGAAATAATTGAAATTTGAAGTTTTCTATGATATAATCCAAGACGATAATCAAAAGGATAGTATTATGGAAAAAATTATTATAATCGCAGTGTTTTCAATCATTATTATTTGCAGTGGTTTTTATTTTTTTAAGCCTCTAAAAATTGGCTCGGCAGTTGAGGGATTTAATCTTGTCGCAAAATACGATATAGAACTAAATGGCAAGACAAATGAAGTTTTTGAATTCAAACATAAAAAAACAGGTGCTTTTGTTTCGTATCTTAAAAATAAAGATAATCACAGATTTTTTTCCATATCTTTTAGCACTCCAACAAAAGACAAAACAGGTGCCGCCCATATTATAGAGCACAGTGTTTTATCATCTTGTAAAAAATATAAAGACTATGATTTATTTTTTAATTTAATGAAAAAAACTCCTGCCACATTTCTAAATGCTATGACAGCGGACGGACAGATTTTTTACTTATTTCAAACTATAAATAACAAAGATTTTCGTAATTTAATGGATATTTATTTGAACACAGCCTTGGAACCAGAGTTGTCAAAAGATACCTTTAATAAAGAGGCTTGGAGTCTGAATGCCGACAAAGACGGAAATCTCTATTATAACGGAGTTGTTTATAATGAAATGAAAAATGCTTACTCAGAAGTTTTTAGAACTATCTATATGGAGATGTTAGAAACTTTATCGCCTAAATACGAATTTGAATCAGGTGGAGATCCTAGGTTTATAACTGATTTAACCTATGAAAATTATTTGAATTTTTATAAAAATACTCATAACCCTAGCAATTCATTTACCTTTATTTATGGCGACGGAGATATGAAAAAAGAATTAAAATTATTAAATGAGGAATTCTCAAAATTTGAAAAAAAAGAACCTGTAAAATTGGATTATCAAAATCTTATTATAGATAAACCTGTGGAAAAAATAATCTCTTATCCAGCGGGTAAGGGTGAGGATAAATCTTACATAATTTATTCTTATGTAAAAGGAGATATTAGCGATATTTTAGTTAAACAAGATGTCGCAGTTTTAGAATTCTTATTAAATGGCTATGAAGATGCTATTTTAAGAAAAAGAGTGCTTGACTCTGGATTAGCAACAGGCGTGAATATAGAAACTTTTGATATTAAAAACAAATCAGGATTTTGGATTTTATTCTTTGGAGTAGAACAAAAAAATGAGAAAAAATTACAAGATTTAGTTGAAACAATTTTCAAAGAAATTTCAGAAAAAGGATTTGAAAAACTACCAGAAGAAGCAATTAAATCCGCTCAACGATATGGCATAAAAAGAGAAAATCGCAACGAATTTCAAGATAAAATTTTTGATATGTATTTGACTTATCTTTTCGGAGGTGACTATAAAGATTGTCTTGATAAAGAAAGAATCTATAAAGACTTTTCAGAAAGAGTAAATCAATCAAATTATACAAAAAATCTATTTGAAACATATATATTAAATAATAAACAATCCGCTAAAATTACAGCAAGGCCTGATGAAAAAATGTTTGATAAACAAGAAGCCGAATTAAATAAAAAATTGGCTAAAATCAAAAAAGAACTAACATCGGAAGAATTGAAAAAAATCAGACAAGAAACAATTATTCGTGAAAAAAATGCTCCAAATTCCGAGGCCGAATTTCCAATTCTTAAAATAAGTGATTGGACTAATAAGCCCGAAAAAACTCCGACAGAAGAACTGAATTTAGACGGAGTAAAAGTCTTAAACCATAACTTGAAATCTAACGGCTTGACTCAAATAATTTTTGCCTTTGATATAACAGGATTATCAGAAAAAGA
This sequence comes from uncultured Bacteroidales bacterium, assembly GCA_964514455.1. Classification (GTDB taxonomy): domain Bacteria; phylum Pseudomonadota; class Alphaproteobacteria; order Rs-D84; family Rs-D84; genus CAZEWI01. Next base: position 23,306 of record CAZEWI010000002.1, read on the forward strand.
CACTTATGTTTTGGGTCTTTGGGATTTATTGGCAGATAAATTAGACACTATCAAAATGTCAAATGGAGATTTTGCTCTGAATAAAATTAAAACTACTGGTAGTGATTTTAATTTCTATCCAAGCGGATTTTATAAAAAAGATAAATCCTTTGAAACCAGATATTTAACTTTCGTAAAATCCTTTGATAACAATCTTCCAGAAACATTTAGTTTGCTTGGAGAAAATATGTATAATCTAGACTTTTCTAACAAGAATAAAATCAAAGAAATAATTACCAGAAAAGTTAAAACATATGAAATGAACTATCGCCAAAAGGGAGAACCTATGTTCAAAGAAATATCAGAATCCAAGATTTTTGATAACAGAACAGAAGGCTATTATTTCTATACTTATTTGAAAGATTTGTTGAAAAATTTTGATAAAAATTATCCATCTTTGATAAAAGATTTAGAAAATATTCAACTGAAAGTCTTTAATAAAAATAATCTGGTTATTGATGTCGTTGGAGATGATATAAACCTTGAATCTTTGGAAAATTTTATAAAGACTCTATCAAAAACACCACATTCAAATGAAGCAAATTATAAAATAAACAAAAAAAGCGAAGCAAGAATTGTTCCTGCTCGTAATTATGAAAATTATTTAAGTTGCGATTTAGAAAATTATGAACAATGGAAAAGTGTATTTTTCCCTGCTTTTATTCGCGGAAATTATCTAATGCCAGAAATCCGTATTAAAGGAGGTGCTTATGGTGCCAATTTATCAATAGATAACTCAGGAAAAATGTTATTTTTCAGTTATGCCGACCCTAATGTTATAAAGACCTTTGAAACTTATAAAAACACAGAGAATTTTTGGAAAAACTTTAAGGCTCAAAATAAAGATTTTGACTCTATGAAGATTAAAGCCCTAGCAAATTACTCAAAACCTGAAACATCATTCGGAAAAGGAATTAAAGCAATAAATATGTATTTACAAGGCCGAACTTTTGAAGAAAGAGAAGCCGATTTTGAAAAAATAAAAAATCTGACTCAAAGCGATATAAATGCTTTGGCAAAAGATTTTGAAAATTGTAAAAAGAACTACATACTCGGAACTTCCGGCCCAAAAACAGAAATTGAAAAAAATAAAAAACTATATGACGAGGTTAAATAAAAAATTAAATTTATTATTTGAAATTATTTTTCCAGATTGATTCTAAATTTGAATCAAAATCAGCCCCTTGGGTTATTATACTCATAGGGCCTTCAAAATATCCGCGAGAATTATTTATTACATCTTCTCTAGTTATGCTTTTGGACATCTCAATGTTTTTATAAAAATCAAATATCTCGTTATAAAGGAGGTAATGTGATAATAGGGTATCAACTCTCATATTTGACGATTCTAAAAAGTTAGCATTTAGTAGTTGCTCCTTATGGAAGTAAATATCCAAATCTTTTTCTGTAATTGGGTTTTCGTTATAAATTTTTGATGCTGTTTTTGCTATTAAACTGACGACTTTTTCAATGTTTTCAGGACTAGTTGATGTTGAAAATCCTGTTGTAGAGAATTTTCCATTGCCAACACCAAAATTAGAAAACCCATAGACTAAACCATTTTCTCGTCTGATAATTTCAAACATTTCTTTTATCATATATCTTTCAAATTTATGAACACTTTTGTTTTTATATCTGTTCTCAAGACTACTTTCCCAAAGTTCTGGAAATAAAATACGAAGTTCTATATTTTTTTTATCAGGTTTTGAATTATGTATAATTTTTGGAGTGTATTTTATTTCTGTGTTTTCTGAGACTTCTATTTCAGGTAAAAATGAAAATGTTTTTTCTAGACATTTTAAAGTTT
>CAZEWI010000003.1:0-24402 GCA_964514455.1 uncultured Bacteroidales bacterium
TAAGGAATGTTTGGATTGGATTCCACGGCAGGCGAAGCCTGCCTCTGAATGACAAGAGAAGAGAGATTGCTTCGCATTCGCTCGCAATGACGGGGTGGGTTGATAATTTTTATTGTTTTTTATTTGCATTAAGATTAAAAATATGGTATAGTATATTTTGTAAAGTGATTTTATATATTATCTGACAGAAAACTAGATTATATATAAAGTATAACTGAACAAATGGAGTTAAACAAAGGAAGTTAAATGTTTAGAGTTATTTTTAATCTTTTAAGTGAAAAATCTGTCGCAAAGCCACAGAACTCTACACACACACACACACACACACACACACACACACATATATAAAGATTGCGAGTAATGAAAGTGAGATTGCTTCGTCGCAGGCTCCTCTCAATGACAAAGGAATAATTGATTGGATTCCACGGGGTAATGCCCCTCTGAATGACAAAGGTTGTGATAATGATTCTAGTTATGACGAGATTCCTGCCTTCGCAGGAATGACATTGTGTAATATAATAATAATAGTCTTATTATTTGTTTTTTTTGTTAGTTCTGCTTTTGCTGATGATTGTGAAATATCATTAAGTCAAAATAAATGTACTTGTTCCGATTTTAATTTTAATAATGCAAGTGTATGTTTTCTCAATACTTGTTCTAGTTCAGAATGTAGAATAAGATATTGTATTTTCGGTTATCATTATACTTCGGATAGGTTATCTTGTGAAAGTGATAAAAAAAAGTGTGATTGTCCTGATGATTCTAATGGTTTGGAGTGTGAGAAAACTTATAACTATAATACAGGCGATTATGGTGATTGTTTGCCAGTTCGTTGTTTAGGTGGTTTCGTTTTGGATGATTATCTGAAACAGTGTTTTTTAGAATATGCGGATTGTAATTGTGATGAAGACGGTGAAAAAGACTGTAAAAAGAATTATTTTAAACCTCAGAATAATGATGTAGCCGCTGGGTATTATGTAGAAAATGCTTGTTATCCAACTGGTTGTGATTCTGGATATGATTTTACTGTTAATAATTTATTGGGAGGGGGTAGAGGAAATTGTAGAGTTTCAGGAGAAGGTGCGAGTTGTTTTGATGGATGTCCAGATAATGCAGAATGTGTTATGGAGAGCAATGTTTGTACTTTGAAGAATTGTATTTCCGGTTATCATATAAAAAACCTTAGTTGTGAGGCAAATACTTTAGATTGTGATGATACAGAATGCCCTCATGCTGCTGTTTGTAAAAAAACTTGGAATGGGGAAAATTTTGATGCTTGTGTGCTATCAAGTTGTGATTTGAATTATCATATAAACGGAAATACTTGTGAATTTAATTATAGAATTTATAGGCCTTCATCGCCGTAATCTATTTTTACAGGTATAATTTTTTCATAAACCAAAAAAGGAGGTATAAAATGAAAAAAATTTTAATTTTAACTGGAATAATTGCTGGATTTTCAATAAGTGCAGATGCAGGAAAATTTAATAAAGTTTATGGTCAGATTTCTGAAGGAGGGTATGTTTATTATCAATGTGGAAACCATGTTCTTACTTCTCTTGGGGCAGGTGTGGGGTGTTGCTATGATGAAATATCTGGTAATTCTGCTTTTATGACTCGTGCTGAATGTAGAGGTATAAATGGTGTTTTTTCTGAACCAGAAAAAAAAGTTATAAAAGATGTAAAAGAAACAAATGCTTTACAAATAAAATAATAAATTATTTTATTATAAAAAAAACGGGCGATTGCCCGTTTTTTATTTTTATATTTGTTTTTTCTGTATATTTGAATTTATTATATTTAATTTTTTTATCTCAAATTCGCTTACTATTAAATCTACTAGTTTTTTTTGTTTCCTATTTAATTCTTTGTTTTCTGGGGCTATATAAATGTCTCTAATCATATCTTCTATGCTTTTTAATAATTCAGTGTTAGTGCTGATTTTTGAAAAAAGCTCATCAATTGTCTTTCTTACATAACTTGTTGAAAACTCACCTAGAATAGGTTTTTCTGGTTTAGTTTTATAAATCTTTTCTGTGCTGTATTGTTTTATTAAATCTAATAAAATCATAATTTCTTTTGGGGTTTCTATGCCCGTCTTTCTACGATCTTCTATTGTGTGCAATACTCGGGTGTATTTTTTCTGTATCTCTTCTTCTTTGTTTGGATGATAACCGTGTTCTTCACAAAACTCTAAATACATTTTTAGAAAATTAGTTATTCTCATATTTGCATATTTTGTATGGCATTCCATTGTTTTTGTGTGTTTTTTGGACATTTTTACCTCTTTTTTATCTAATTTATTTTTTTATTATAGATATCATTTTCATTTTGTCAAGAAAGAATTAAATACTTATGCTTTGTTTATTTTTCTTGATTGAACTTTTTTTTATGATATAATCTATTCGTAAAACCAAGGAGATTTATTATGAATAAAAAATTTTTAGCACTTTTAGTCGTTCCTGTTTTTTGTGGATTCTCTGCAAATGCTGGACGAGCAATTCAAGCATCTGCTCAGGGTAATATTGGTCTTGGAGCCGGAGATTTTTGCTTGAATGCTCCCTCTGGAATGAATTGCTGTCAACATACTTTAGCTGTTGGTAATAATATTCAAACAGTTTATAATTATCAAAGTGATTGTGGATCTTTTAATAATGAAAATCAGCCGGTTTATTTTGATACTGGTTCATCTGCTTCGGATAAAGTGGTGAAAGGTAGTGCTAAGCCCGTTAGTTTTAAGGCTAATGCTTTGAAAAAATAATTAGAAAAACAGGTTTTATAGCCTGTTTTTTTATAATAATGAATTTTGGACACCCCCTCCTGAAATCGCTAGGGCGATTTCGTCCTCCCCCTCTGGCGATGGAGAGGGAGAAGTGAATGTTTTGATTGGATTCCACGGCGACAGAGTCGCCTCTGAATGACAGGATTTGTTAAATGATTCTAGGACTGATGAGATTTCTGACCAAGTCAGGAATGACAGCGGAGAATTTATAAGGAATGTTGGACACCCCCTCCTGAAATCACTGGGCGATTTCGTCCTCCCCCTCTGGCGATGGAGAGGGAAAGTTGAATGTTTAGATTGGATTCCACGGCAGGCGAAGCCTGCCTCTGAATGACAGAAATTTTAGAAAAATTTCTTAAAAATAATGATGTATTTGATGGATTCTGAGCAAAGCCCAGAATGACAGAATAAAAAATCCCTTTATAAAGGGATTTTTTGTTTTTTATTAAATAATTGTTTGAATTATTTCATTAATACGAAACTGTTATTGAGTATGTTCCGCTGTAATTTGCATAACCTATTTTGTTTACAGGTAATGTTAAAATTCCTCCCTGTAAAAATGACCCGTAGCCGTTTTCATCAAGCAAAATAGAGGTGGTTTCCGGATATCTATTTTCCTTGTTTGGGGTATAATACAATACAGAGGTTATACCACCGGCGGCACTCAATGTAGCGGTGTATGATTCTAGAATATCGGATATTGTTACATACGTGTTTGGATTTCCTGATATTCTAATTTCTCCGACTGTTGCATTAGTTACAAACCAACCATCAGTAGATGTTCCAGAAATAGAAGTATCCCCGTTTGGTTTTAGTCTTACTGTTGGTTTATCTGTGGATTCCCCTCTATCTGCAAGTGCTATGGTTCCAAAACTTACAGGTGTTATTTCTGTTATTGTTAGTGCTCGTCCAAGTGTTGCTGATGCTGGAATTGAATATGTATCCCCCACTGCTTGGACCGATGTTATTGTTATTATACCTAATAAACTGAGTATTGTTTTTTTCATAATTATTTCTCCTTATTGATATACTACATTTACATTTACTTTACCACTGTATAAATCAACAGGAGCACTTACTGGGATATTTAGTGTTGCACCACAAGTCAATTGTAGGGATCCATCGGTACCTAGTGTTGCAACTCCGCTTGATGATAGGGCTGTTCCGCATTCAACACCTGTTAATGTTAAAATAGATGTTGTGTTTGTTGCCCCCGCTAAATTAGTTGAGGTATCAAATGTTACATTTACTGTTTGTCCTGAGGTACCACTTAGTTGTAATACCGCTGGTTGCCCGTCAGTTGATGTCGTTCCGTTTTTTGTTAAAGTCCATGCCGTTGGTGCTGTTCTGGTACTAGTTGCGGAATTTAATACAACTGTTCCCGCTGTTCTATCTGTTGTTATTTCGTAAAAGTCAAATCCTTGTTTTACTATGTTTTTAACAAGCGGAGTTGTTGTTGCTGTGACATTTAATGAACTGTTTGTGGTTGATATGGCTCCAGTTGTTGCTGCAAATGCTAGTCCTAGAGGTAGGGTAAGCAGTAATGCTAGTGATAATGTTTTTTTCATTATTTTTCTCTCCTTTTGTGTTGTTTCAATACTACCACATTTTTTTATACAATGTCAAATAAGAAATAATATGTTTATAAATTTTATAATAAAAAAACGAGGGTGATGGAAGCCCTCGTTTTTTTGTAATATCTATGATACTTTTAGAACTTATATTGTGCTGAAAGTCCAAAGATATTTACCTGCGTTTTGTATGTGGCATCTAGTTTCGTTCCGCCTGATGTATGTGTAGCAGATGCTTCTTGCCAGAATACATGACTATATCCTAAGTCAAATTGCCAGTTGTTCATCATATAACTTGCTCCGATACTCGCTATCCAACGGTTAGCATCTGGAGCTCTCGCTGTTCTGTGATCTGAATCACGAACTGCTCCGCGGTCATGTCCAAGTCCTGTTCTGAATGTCCATTTGTCTGAATAGTGATAATCTAAACCGCCTGAGAACATCCATACATTTCTCCAATTCTCATTTACTGTTGAATTATTTACTAATCCAAGTGACCATTTAGAAATGGCTGTTGATTTAATGTCTAGTAATCCGAAACTGGTCCATTCTGTCCATCTCGCCATTGCGGTTAAATCAAATTTTCCAATGTTATGAAATGCTGAAAATTGGACACTCCTTGGAAATGTAAGAGTAGTGCTTGATTTTCCGTAGTGTGTTACTCCGTTTTTTTCTAAAATATGATCGTCTTCTATATAATGGTCAATTTTTTCACGATAACTGATTCCAAAACGAGTTTTGTCGCTTGGCATAAGCATAATTCCTGCTGACCAGCCGTAATCCCAGCCTTTTGCATTCATATCTGATTCTTCGGTTCCTGTGTCATTTGTTGCATTTGTTAAATTGGCTGTAACATGTTCTGCTATAAATGATCCTCCGAGTGATAACCATTTTGTTGGTTTGAATGCTATGGCTGGAGTTATATCTATTGCTTGAATTTCTGAATCTAATGCATGTGTCTTTCCAAACCATGAATCATTATAATATGTTCCTAAGCCAAATGGGACATATACTCCAAGTCCAAGACTTACCTTATCATTTACATTATATTGTCCAAAAAAATGTGGAAGTGTTGCATAGTTTCTTAATTTTCCAGCGGTTCCAGGAAGTGCTATTCCGCCACCATTTTTAACTGTTCCAGTAATGTCAGAGTGAATATCTACTCCAATTGCTCCGACTTGAACACCAGATTCTTTTAATACCATTCCTGCTGGGTTGAAGGCAAGAGCAGAATAATCGTCCCCTACGATTCCAGCACCCGCAAATGAACGGCCTAGGTTTGTTACTGAGTATTCTTGTAATTGATAACCACCTGCATATAATGATGAGTTGATGGCTATTATTGATGTAGCGGATACCGCCAATATTTTTTTCATTCTATTTTCCTTTTTGTTTGGATTAGAGATTTCAATGATAAGTTTTTTTTCCTGATTTTGCATTTAACTTTTGTAATGCTGGATTAAAATCCTTTTTAACTTTGTAATGCCTTTGAAAATTTTTAGTTGAAAATATGCTTTTCCTTTGTTAAAATAATGCTAATCAGAATAAAGGGCTTGTCATGGAAAAACATATTTGTAAAATCTGCGGGTGCGAAGAATATAAAAAAAATGGTTTCGTTTCCGGTTTCCAAAGATATAAATGTAAAAATTGCGGGCATCAGTATATTAAAACTACTGATAGAGGTAAGCCTATTGAAGATAAATTGACTGCTCTTGATTTATATAATTTTGGAGTTTCTAAAAATTTTATTGCTCATCTTATGAATGTTACTGCTCCCTCGGTATGTCGCTGGATTGGCGAGTTTCAAGATAAAAACTTGATACGAAAAGAAAACGAAGGCGAGTATAATAGTGGAATTGAAGTCAATGAAGTTTGCGAATATTTTAATATTTTAGATAAAGAAAACCCAGGGGTGTTTTATCTTTATAAAGAAAGGTTAAATACTGATTTTGAAATTGATTTAATTATTAAAGATATGAGGCCTAGGCTTGCTCCTAGTCCCGATGATATCGCTGTTTGTGCTTTCGGTGATTCGGTTCTCCGCGGTGTCGTTCGCGATTCGATTCGCCAAAAATATGAAATTATTAAAAATAATTTGTTAAATATATTTGATGAAAAAAGTTGTGTCTCTTGTAAAAATTATGCTAAACATGGTAGCACTGTTCTTGATGGAGATCATTCTTTTGATGTTCATCTTTCCGAAGTTAAACAAAGCGATTATGTGTTCTTGCTATTTGGTGGCAACGAGTGTAATTTTAATTGGGACGAAGTGGAAAAACACCCAACCGCTAATCATCAGCCTGCTTGTCCTGTTCAACAGTTCCAAAAAAGATATTCAGATTTGATAAATAAAATTAAAAAACAACAAAAAATTCCTGTGCTGTTTTCTTTGCCTCCTATAAATGCTCAGCGGTATTTTGACTTTATTACTAGGACTAGAAGCAAAAAAAATATATTGAAATTCTTGTGCGGTGATGTGCAGGTTATTTATAGATGGCACGAAATGTATAATTTGGCTATTTTCAAAATCGCTATGGAAAATAATGTTCGCATTGTTGATATTACTTCTGCTTTCTTGGAAAAATACAATTACTGGGATTATCTTTGCGAAGATGGTATTCACCCTAATGAAAAAGGGCATGCTTTAATTGCTAAAATTATTCGTGATGTTTATAAGGAAAATAGTAAGTTTTAGAGTTTTTTACTGATTGATTTTATTCGTGCAAGCAATTTTTCCAATTCTATGCTTGTATTCACATCTAAATCGCCAGAGCCCGCCGATTTAGTCTGTAATTCGTCAGCCAAAACAACAGCAACCGTAGCCAACAGCATTCTTTCATCAAGAGGTCCAAGCACATTTAAGATACTTCTTGCCTTGGTATCTATAAGACTGGCAAGTTTGAGAAGCCTTTCTTCTTGGCCGTCTTCACAACCTAGAGGATATATTTGATTGACAATAGAAAGATTTACAACTGACATTATATTCCACCCCCAGATCTTAATTTTTTCAAAATACTCATAGAATCATCAATTTTTTTTAAGGCCAAATCTTTCGCTGTGCGGAGTGATTCAACTTGTCTTGTTAAAATAGTTATCTCTAAATCAACTTCTCGCTCTTTTTCCCTTTCATGAGATTGAAGCCTATCAATACCTAACTCAATTTTATCAAGTTCATTTTTAATTTGATCTATAACTGTATTTGACATAAATAATCCTTGCTTTTATTTCTGAATCTGTATAAAGTTTAATAAATTCAAAAAATAAAGTCAATAATATAAAAGGAATTTTTATGACTAGAGCATTGATGAGAAAAAATGACCAAATAAGGAAAACATCTTTGGAAACAAATGTAAATCCTTATGCCGAGGGTTCTTGCCTTATAAAAATGGGCGGAACTACTGTGTTATGTACTGCAAGTGTTGAAGATGGTAGGCCTTTATGGATGAGACAACAAAACATTCTTGGCAAAGGCTGGGTTACCGCAGAATACAGTATGCTACCTAGGGCGACCCAAAGAAGAATGCAAAGAGATAATCGCCAAAATCAAAGAATGATTGAATTACAGAGGGTAATTGGACGATCTCTCCGTTCTATTATAGACCTCAGAAAACTCGGAGAAAGGCAAATTTTCATTGATTGCGATGTTTTAACTGCTCATGGTGGGACAAGATGTGCTTCCATAACTGGCGGATTTGTTGCATTGTATCAAGCATGTGAAAAATTGGTAAATCGTGGAAAAATTGCTGAAAATCCTATAACTGATTTTGTGTCCGCAATTTCTGCCGGAGTATTCCAAGAAGAAATCCTTTTAGACCTTGATTATGATGAAGATTCTCAGTGTCAAGTTGATGCAAATTTTGTTATGACCGAGGACGGCAGGTTAGTGGAAATTCTTGCCTCGGGGGAAGAAAAACCATTTGAAAAAAATCAATTTGATGTTATGCTAGAAATGGCACAGAAAGGAACTTCTCAATTAATTAAACTACAAAAACAAATACTAGGAGTATAAAATGGTAAACGAAAAACAAAAACTAACTAAATCTGATTACGAAGAAAATGCTCTTTATCGTGAAATTTGGGGTGATGTTCATACTCAAAAGGCTTATGACTTTGTTAAAAAGAATTCAAAACTTTTAATAATAATTGCAATATTTATATTTTTGCTTGCTGTTGGAAATCAAGTCTATCGCGAGATTTCAAAATCAAATCAAAGAAAATCTTCCAGAGCATTGGAATCGGCTATGTCTATGATTGCTGATAAACAATATGATTCTGCTCATTCTGTTTTGAATAAAGTTGCAGATAAATATTCTACTGCTATGAGTGATATTGCTCGTTATCAAGATGCAATGCTATATGCAGAAGAAAAAAATCCAGAAATGTATATTAAAACTATGGAAAAATTATCTCAATCTGGAAACATTCGTGATTACAGGGATTTGGCGACAGTTCGTTTAAGTCTAATTAAAGGTGACAATATAACAGCGAAAGAATTTGAAAAATCTCTTTCACCTGTGTTATCAAAAAGATCTCCTTATTACTTCACTGCCCTTTGGTTAGTAGCAAAAAAATACGAATCCGAAAATAATGAAAAATTAGCAATTAAATACTATAAAAAAATAGTAGAAAATAAAAAGGCAACTCCTATAATTGTTGCTAATGCTGAACAAGCACTTGCTGCTCTGGGTGGCTTGGAGAAAAAATAATGAAAAATAAGAATGTTTTTTTGTTAGGTTTGTTGCCTGCTATTATAACTTCGTGTGCTAAACATGATCCTATTTTACCAGGAGAAAGGACAGATATTTTTTCGGATAAAGAACTCTCTGAGTTTAATAAATCAATAAAAAAAATCACAACTGAAAAATATTCTTTTGAAAATAATAATGCAAAAAATTATTCAATTAAAATTGATGCAACTAATCCTGATTTTGATTTAGATTTTTCAAGAAATATCGGATATAAAATTGATGATATGGCTCTATCAATACCAAGGCCTGTAATTACTGATGGCACAATTTATATTTCTGATTCTTTTGGTAATATAAGAGTTTTTGATTCAAATACAGGAAAAATAAAATGGAAAAATACTAAGTTTTTTAATACAGAAACTTTTAGTCCTTCCCCTGTAATTGCTGTTATTAAAGATAAACTTATTCTGACAAAAAATATGGGCGAGGTTTTTGCTTTTGATTCTCAAACTGGAAAAGAAATTTGGAAAACTAATTTGGGTGTCGCTTTACATGGACCAATTCAATTTGATGAAAAATATATTTATACTACTGCTGAAAATAATGATTTGTATAAAATAAATACTGAAACCGGAACTTCAGAAAAATTGTTTTCTGGAATGGCCGTTGGAACTAATATGTTAGGTTCTGCTAAACCTGCTATCTCGGGAGAAAATGTATTTTTCGGAATGTCTACTGGTGATGTCGTTTCTTTGAATAAAAATAATAAAAGTACAAACTGGTTTGCAAGTGTTTATAAAAATAATCTTTTGACTGGTGGTCATAATTTAACTGATATTTTATCTGATATTACCCTTGATAATAATAATGTTTATGTTGCTGGAATAGGTTATGAATTGGCTTCTCTAAATCAAGAAACTGGCAAAAAAAATTGGAGCAAAGAAATTCCTTCAAATCAAAATATTTGGCTTATAAATGAAAATATATTTACTGTTAGCACTGATGGAAAATTGATTGCTCTTGATAAAAAAAGTGGAGATATTTTATATTTAACACAATTACCAACAAAAAAAACAATTCATTGGTTTAATCCTAATTTAATTTGGAATGGAGAAAGTTATCAAATTTGGGTGTTTAGTGAAAAGGGTGAAATTGCTATTTTAGATGCAGAATCTGGAAATTTAATCAGTTCTGAAAATTTAACATCAGATGATATTGCTAATGCTCCTATTATTGATAATAATAGAATTCATATTATTACAGCAGATGGATATTGGAAATCTTATGAAATTGAAAATAATTAAATTTTAATTATTTTTTTACAATTACTGCTTTCCTTTTTTGTGTTTTCAATATTTGATCGCCATGAAACATAATTTCCTTACCAATCATACCTTGATGGACATAATTCTCTAACTTTTTATACTCTTCAGTTTTTATACTTTTACATATAAAAAAACCAACTCCGTCATTGTAGTTTGAAAAACTTAAATTATCTAATTCTTTTAATTGCTTACGGACAGAAATATCAAGATCATAATGTGTTACTTCAATCTTTTGAATGTTTCCACCGTTGGCTTTGACATCATCAATAACTTTCATACATGTTTCTGATTTTGCATCAGCAATAGCGTTAAAATTGTCTTTTGTTAAGTCCGTAATTCTATACAATACTAATTTTAATGGAAGACCGTGTTCTATTGTTATTTTTTTTATCTCTTCTTTTACTTGATCGTCAGATATATCAACCATTGGCATAACCATTCTGACTAAAACATTTTGCCAACCGAGACTTGCCTTTACAGCATTCATCAACTGATTATCATCATAACCATTTGCGGATAATTTAGATTTCAAATATCCGCCCGATTGATTCATAGATTTTTCTATTTTTTTGATTTCTTCAGATAATTCTTTATCACTAGGATTTAATTTGAATTGTTCTGCATACCCCAATTTTACATAATCAGAAATTATATTCTCCAAGGCCTTATCGCGAATATTTTGAACATCTTGATTTTGTGCTTTCATAAGCACGACTCTGGCATTTACATCAGTATCTGTTATAACACTGTCATTTACAGTTGCAACTATTTTTGCCCCATAAACAGGCAAGCAAATTATACTAAATAAAACACAAATAACTTTTTTCATATTATCTCCATTCCTCCAAGTTTTTGAATTGATTAGACCTATCTTTAACATCTCCTGATAATTTTAAGGAAAATCTTAACTGGACACCGCTATTCCCGTGAAAATCGCCTTTTTCAGCCCTATCATTCTTGTATAACAAGCCAATAGTATAACAAGAGTGATCATAAGTCAAGCCTGATACTATATTTTGCAGATAACTTTCTTCTATGTTATAACGAATTCCAGAATACCAATCAATGTTTTTAAGCAATCTTAGTTGAAAAATGGTATAGATTTCTGACTGATTGACCTCTGTAGTCAATTCATCAAATTTAGAATTAGAAATATAACCAAAATCAATATAATTTTTGTAATCTCCCAATTTCAAAGAAAGTTCATTATGCTTAGCACTAAAATTTGAATTATCAAATCTAAACCTATAAGAAAGAGTTAAATAATCAACAGGCTTCAAGTTTATACAGCCTACATAATCGGAAAATCCTTTACGATAACCAGAATTAGAATCTAAATCAACAGGTTCATATAAATCATAAGCCTGCCCTAAAAAGATTTCTAAACTACGATTTTTAGAGTCAAATATAGTATATCCCACACCATAATCAAAATAAGAACCTGCATCCCATAAATCATACCCCGAGAATCTTTGATCTGCGAATAAATTGGCATCATTCAAATAAGTTCCAAGCGCATCTTGATTGATAAAATTATTAGCAGCATTTTTTTCCAACAATACAAAGCGAACTTTTGGCTCTATAATTTGGAATAATCCTTTTTGAAAACTAATAAAAGGCCATTTCCAAAGGGCATAACCTGATGGCAAAATTCTATCTTTATCGCCAGAATAATCAACATCACCATTTATTAAATTTGCATGATTTAGCATATAAACATCATAACGAATCGCAGGAGATAATTCTAACCTTTGTCCAAAAGGCAAGGTTAAAGGCAAAACATATCTAGCAGCACCAATAATTCTAGAATTAAAAGTATCTTCTTGTCTATAATCCAAAGTTAAAAAATCACCAAAGAACTTAAAATAAGATTCTCCCAAAACAGGAGTCGTTTGAACTAAAGTATGAACACTAGGAATTATATCAGCATTTGTAGTAATAAAATTTGTAGAACCATCAGACAATCGTAATTCCTGAAAAGAGTGGCCTTCTGCGACCAAATAAGATTGTTCTGAAAACAACTCCAATCTCAAAAAAGAATCCAAATAAGGCTCATTATTATAGAACCTATATTCTTGTAAATAAGTCTTATCAGAAGTCCGTTTGAAAGCACCTAATAATCTAGCATAACTACCCAACTCAATAACATCATTATTAAATATATGCCAACGATTTTCGCCTTCTCTAGTTTTAATATAAGAACCAACTGTATTAAACGAAGAATGCTGAAGATTTAATCTATGCTCTCCTTTAATCATCGGGTTTTGTTTAGAAAAGAAAACAGGGGACACAGTCAAATCATGATAATCCGAAAAATTTATATAGAAAGGTATTTCTACTTGATAGCCCAATCTATTCCCAGAGGAAAAAATCGGAAATAAAAATCCTGTTTTTCTTTTAACACTTGGATCTGGATAGGTCATCCAAGGAATATATAAAACTGGCACAGAATAAATATAAAACCAATTATTATGAAAATACATTTGTTTTTCATTGTTATCGTGCAACAATCGCCCAGAGCCAATAGCCCAAGCACATAATTTTTCAGGATTTTTTTTATCAGCACATGCGGTATAATTTAAGTCGTAAAAATTAGTTTCTTCTGATTTTTTTGCAATTTTGTCGGCTTTTACACGAACTGAATCCGACAAATATAATTCAATATCTTCAACTTTTGCAAAAGATAAATCCTTTGAAATTTCAGCATCATATAAAGTCAATGATTGACCAGATTCTGCAGTCAATGTAGTTTTTCCCTCGGTTCTTGCGACACCAGTATTCATATCATAAATAACTTTTTCCGCCACAACTTTTTTAGGAACATTTGTATTTGTTTGTATCTCAGCAAATACAGACATCGGAATAATAAAACAAATAAACAAAATAATTTTATGCTTATTCATCATCAGTAATCCTTATTTTTCTTGACCTAATCAGCAGATGAAATAATAAAAGAATAACGATAATTTGTCCCCCAAAAATTATAAATATAGGAGTATATGATGCACTTAAAAAGTTTAATGACATCATAAAAGCGGCCTGAGCAAAACCCATAAAGAAAATAGATACTGGTATAGCCAAAGAATATGCTCTGCGAAGTGTAGATGTTTTTAATAATGCAACCAATGCAATTAAAGTTAAAATTATATCCATAAAAGGAGATAAAAATCTGTTCCCTGTTTCATATACAACTTTTTTTATATTTTTTTCTTTGTTTAATATATTTTTTGCGACATAAGCATCTGCTTCATTGGTAATTTTACCTTGGACTACATTTCTATATTCCTTAGAAATCAATTCTGATGTTGGAATCATTCTAATTTTGAATTGCTTAAACTCTGTTTGTTGTTCCAAATTCAAATCCATCTCATAATCAGAAAAAGAGCCGTAAGTCAAAGTATCTGTTTTATATTGCATAGAACCATTGACCATAATCAAAGTAATTCCCTTGGTAGTATGAACCATTTCTCCATATTCAGCCATAATAATTTTTTGTGATTTTTTATCCCTATCATCTTGAATAAATAAATTAGTCAGTTTATTTCCATTTACTTTTTCAACATAAACGACCAAGTCATCAGACATTTTAGTAAAAACACCCTCGGTAATTTTCAAATGAGCCAATCCATAACGGAGTTCCCATTGATAATTATAAAAATAGTTCTGACTGATTGGTACAATCCAAAGATTTAAAGCAAAGTGAATCGCTGTTAAAAATCCAGTGAAAATTAAAGCATATTTTGATAACTGGATTGGAGACATTCCAGCCGATTGTAAAACTGGGATTTCTCTATCTGAAATCATACGATTATATACAAAAACAACAGCGATAAAAATCAAATAAGGCATAATAATTGCTACTATAAAAGGAATTATCATTAAAGAAAGTTTTACAAACGAGAACAAATTTATACCGTATTTTATCAATAAACCCAACAAAGAAATAATCTGAGTCATCCAAGCAAGCCCAGTAAATACCAAAAGGAGCATTATAAACACTCCCAATAATTGAATTGAAAAATATCTTGTTAAAATTTTCATAATTTGGATTATAGCAAACAAAAAACCCTAAATGCAATAATAATTTCAGATAAAAATACACCTTTAGTTATATTTTTATTCACAAAATCAAAAAATTGTGTTATAATAAAAAGCAAGGAAGAAAAAATGGTAAAATTATCAATTCCAGAGTGGAATTCTATTTTCAAAACAGACAAGAAAGTAAAAGGTTGGGGAATCTTTGACTCCTCACGGTATAAAGAGCATAAAGTTGCACCAATGAAGCAACTTTTCTGGAAAATGAGATATACTCTTGCCATCTGGATTTTGCTGTATATTGTAATAACTTTATCATTTGTAGCCGAGCATTTTTTCAGATATGGATTTTCAGCAGCATCAACAAAATGGATGGGCCTATATTTTCATAATTTAATCACCAGTTACGGGATGTCCCCATTCAGTGAAGTAATAAACTGGTTTCACAGGGCATTTTTTAATGCAGATTGGCCAGTTATAACTCCTGTTGTTGGTGCGATAGTAATATGGATGTTGCTTGATGAAAATATATATAAAGAATTTAATCCATACGGAGATAAAAGGGAAAGCGAAGGGGCATCTCACAAAGCAACCGAAGATGACATTAAAAAAATGGGTAACAAAGACAATAAAAACGGGTTATTCTCTGGTTTTATGTTTGTTCTTGGAAAATTCAAAAATAAATACCTAAAACTTGATGAAACATTATCTGCCCTTTGTGTTGCACCTCCAGGGACCGGTAAAACGACGGCTATTGTTGTTCCAACTTTGCTGGAATGCGATACTGTTTCTATGATAGTAAATGACCCCAAGCCAGAACTTGATAAAACAACATCAGGCTATCGCTCAACTATCGGCCCAGTATTTATAATAAATTGGGCTGGTCACGACGAGCCAGATGCTGGAGTTTATTATCCATCATGGAATCCACTATCACCCGAGCATGTTCCTAATGATCCATCTGATAGGGACTTATATGTTGATAGTATGGTTGCGGTTTTAGTCAAGGATAAAAAGGGTTCATCGGCTGATCCTCACTGGACTTTGTCTGGTCGTGCTGCATTATCTGGTTTTATTCATTTTATCATTTCTAAATGTGAAAAGGCTCGTGCTAACGATTATTTTTATCATAAATTAAAGACGAATACATTTACAGAAAAAGACAAGCAAATGCTTATGACATTTTATCAAAAAATGGACGACATAAATGCAGAGGCAGCAATGAATTTGCTAATGCAAAATCAATTAAATATAACGAATTATGTCCATGTTGGAACTTGGAAATTGATGCCACCATCTTGGGTTGGAAAAGAGGCCAGTTTCTCTATGTTATTAGACTGGATAAATCAAGCACAAATAAATATGGCTAATACTATAGAGGAACAAAAAAGACAAGGCGATCAAATGGCCTCATTTGCAGACCCTATGAAAGATTTATTGGAAGATGCAGTAAAAGAGGCTCGTCAATATGGATATCAACATCGTGCAGTATTGGAATTGACCCAACTTGCCAACACACCTGATAAAGAGCGAGGCTCTATATTCTCTACTTTTGCAGCCAGTATCAACATATTCAAGAATGCGGCTGTTCGTGCCAGAACATCACATTCAGACTTTGTCTTTGATTATATGCGAGGAATGATAGACCCTACGGACGGCAAGATGAAACCAGTTACGGTTTATCTATCAATCAATCAGGTTGATGCTCAGGCATTAAATCCAATTACTGGAATGTTTATTGAATTGATGTCCAGATTTTTAATCGCTAATCCACCAGAGGCAGTTGGAAAAACTGGCAGAAAGGTTGGTCCAACGGCGGTTGCATTCCTACTTGATGAATTTCCTAAAATGGATCCACTACCTGCCTTGATAGAAGGTCCTGATATTGGTAGAGGACAAAAAGTTTCATACCTTTTAATTGGACAGGATTTACAACAAATAGCGGCTCAGTATAGTAAAGAAAATATGGAAACTTTAATGTCCACCACGGCAGCTAAGATTGTATTCCGTCAAAATAATTATCAAACAGCAGAAATATTCTCTCAATATTTTGGAAATAAAAATGAATTGAAAGTCAAGATAGATGAAACTACGAAAAAAGAAACCGAAGAAAACAACGAAAAACCTTTATTTAGCCCTATGGATATTATGACTCTAAAATTTGATAAAGTTTTAATATCTATCCAAGGACATGCGAATCATCCAATTGAAGCCGATGCTCCTCATTGGTTCAAAACAGACGATTTAAAGGTTAAAGTGAATATGCCAAAGGCCCAACCATTACCTAGATTTATGATAGAAAAACATCACAAACTTATGGGCTATCATGGCCAACCAAACTACTCTCGTTATGATAAAAAATAATTATTTTTTATATGTGTCGGAATACTCACAGCCGCAGTATTTTTGATGATAAAAGTTATATTTTTTTTCACGAGAATATCTTTCGGATTCAAATTCAGAAAAGTCATCATTTATGTATAAAATTGTTTCGTTGGTTTCCCTTATTGCTTGCTCGGCGGATTTATTTACTTGATTTTGAGATTTATATTTTGATATTCCAAAACTGGTAATCATTGCGGTAAAGTTATTTTTTTTTCCAAATTCTAATCCGACTTTTATTCTGTGATAAAAACATTTACTGCAACGAAGCCCTTGCTCTCGCAAGGTTTCAAGCCCATGAATATCAGATTTCCAATTGTCATGTTTCCAATCTAAATCAAAAAATGGAATTGATAATTTCTCGCAAAGCCTTTTATTCTCAAGTTTTCTTTTCTCATACTCTTGGAATGGAAATATGTTTGGATTGTAAAATAAAACTGCAAAATCTAAGCCTTGATTTTTCATTTCTTCCGTAAGCCATACACTACAAGGGGCACAGCACGACATTAAAATTGTTTTTTTATTTCTTAATTTTTCAAAGTTCATCTTGACCTCGCAATTTATTTATAGTATAAATGTTTTTATCAAAAGGCAAGGAAAATGAAAAAGGTTTTAGTTTTTAGTTTAATTTCCACTTTCGCTTTATCTGCGAATGCTTTTGAATACTCGGGCGAAAATTATAAAGTTGCTTTTACTGGAAATCTTAATGGTGGTGGGCTTGGTTATAAAACAGAATCTCTTGATGTTTCGGGTCGCGGGCTTTATGATGCTTTTTTTCAATTAAATTCTGAATGGAAGCCTTCGCAATTTTTTACTCTTGGGGCGATGATTTCCGAAAGACTTACTTCTACTAGAGCATATACTTCTAATAATCAATATGGACTTCGTGATGCTTTCGTTTATATTCAAAATAATCGTGTCGGAAGAATTGAAGTTGGGCGGACTGATCCAATTGCTATGAAATTACATGTCTTTGTCCCTGATGTTTCCGGACTACGAATCCATAGTAAATCTTTTATCTATAAATATATGCTTTATGATGAATATGCAGATACTACTACGGCCGATACTTCCTCTTATAGAATGAACAGAATCTCTGTCGTTTCTGCTGGTCGCAGGCAATTCCAATTCGGATTTAGTTTTGCTCCTGGTGATAAAATAAATGATTTTGATAACAGAAAAATAAACTCGGCTTGGGATTTTGGTATTCGCTATCGCAATAATGATTTCAAATTTAAGCCTGCCGTTTCTTTTGGAACAGTTTATATTGATAATCCTGTTGGTCGTTTTGGTGATACTTATTCGGCTGCTATTGATGCTGATTACAGATTGGAATTTTCAAGTGGTTTTAATCTTTCTTATAATAGTTTCGTTTTTGGTTTGTCTGGTAAATATGTTTATGATAAAGGTAATCTTTTAGGCGCAGAAGAAAACTATGTCCTTGGGTCTGGTCTTAGTTATGATTTACTTGCTTGGTCTTTTAGTTTGGGTTATTATTTTTCAGAAAATTCTAATGAAGATGTTAGAACTCTGGCTGTTTCGTCCAGATATAAATTTAATGAATCTATGGATTGCTGGTTCTCGGTTGGGTCGGTCTCGGCTGATAAAAATTCCGGGTTCGTTGCTTCCGGTCTGAGATTTAAGTTCTAAATTTCTTGCTTGATTTTATTTTTATTTTTATTTATAATTTATTGGATTTGATTAAATAACTAAATTAAAGGAGATTCCTATACTAAATCAAAATCCTAATGTTCGCGATAATAAACGCGGTTCTAATGGCCCTAGAATAAATGATGAAATTGTGGCTAAATCTGTTCTTTTAATTGATCAAAATGGTGCTAATCGTGGGGTTATGGCTACGGCTCAGGCTTTGATTATTGCTAAAAATGCCGGTCTTGATTTGTTGGAAATGGGTGGTGATAAAGTGCCTCCTGTTGTTAAAATTCTTGATTATGGCAAGTGGAAATACGAGCAAAAGAAAAAGGCTAATGAGGCTAAGAAAAATCAAAAGGTCGTTGAAATTCGCGAATTACAATTTAGACCTATTATTGAGCAGCACGACTTTATGGTTAAAATGAAAAAAGTTAAAGAGTTTATTGAATCAGGTGATAAAGTTAAAATTACTGTTCGTGGTCGCGGTGTTGATATGCGAAATAAAGAAAAAGTTATGGAAATCTTTTCAAAGGTTTTAACCGAAATGGCTGATTCTATTATGGTTGAAAAACAACCTGCTTCCGAAGGGCGAAATGTCAATATGATGATTGCTCCTGCTAAAAAATAAAAAGTCCCTTCGTTTGAAGGGATTTTTTAATAGGCTATTGTCAATTCCACTGTTCCATTGTATCTGCCATCTGGCACTTTTTCCGGTATTTCTAGAGTTCCTCCTAAATAAATAATGTTGTTTTCTTCTGTTGAGGATATTGTTAAATTGGTTGAACTTATTGTTGGCAAAAATGATAATTTATATGATTTATCTGATAATAAAGTTAGGCCGATTTTGGTTGGTATTGTTATTTGTGCTGTTTCTCCGGTGCTGCCGAACACTTGTATAGATCCACTTGTGCCATTCCCATCTAAAATAAAGGCACTGTTTGTTGTTGCTAATGTTCCGCTGGTGTTCGTTTGCATTATAACATTTCCTGCTTTACCGTCTGTTATAATGTTGCCAAAATAAATAGGTGTTAAAATTTCTATATTTGAATATTTTTCTAGTCTTACTTTACTTTTTCCTGATGTTGAATTGTTCGCAGAGTAACAAGTTGTTATATATCCTATCATTACTAAAAAAAATCCTAATTTTTTCATTCTATCCTCTGTCTTTAATATGAACAAATAATTGTGTAATATCCCTCATAATCACCCGGTGTTGCATTCTCTGGTATTATAAGAGTTCCCGATGTGGTAAATGAATTTTTTGTAGGATTTACACCTGTTTGTGGTTTTAATGTTATAACCCCTCTTGTATCAGATATTTCCTTGGACTGTATGTCTCGTAGTTCCAGTTTTTTATATCCGTCTGCACTGGCTAGTGTTGAATCTTCAAATGATATTTGAACTGGAGTTTCTTTTGTTAGACCGTATCCAGATATGTTAAATTGTCCGAGATTTCCATTTTCTTTAATCCCAATTGTCCCGCTTACTACCGATAAATTGCCATTTTCTGGATTCATTTTTATAATTCCGCCTTTGGAATTAGATAAAGTTAAAGATCCAAAATCTAAATCTCCAGAAATAGAGTCCTGCTCTACTAATATGTAAGGGTCTGTACTCATTCCCTTTGTTAAAGTAGTGCTAATCGGAAAAAATGTTTTAGTATTATTATTTCCAGCAAAGCAATTACAGATTATGCTACTGAATAAAAAAATGTTCAAAATAAAGTAATTATGTTTCATAAAATTTTCCTTAGTATGTTATTGTAGCATTATATGTTCCACTATACTGGCCTTTGTTTTGTCCAGATTTTATTTGTATCTTTCCGCCAGTATTTATTGTTGCTTTGCCCTGAGAATCAAGGGTTATACTGTTGTTGATTAAATCATTAGATTCAATATCTCTTAAAATTATTGTGTCATCTCCAGAATTTAATGGATTCGTAGAAAAGGTTATATTTATACTTGAATTCGGTTCTCCTGTTATTTTTAATAATCCCGTTGTTCCTGTATTGTTGGCAGGTCCTTCTACAAATATCCAATCTTTGTTCGTATCGGATTTTAGACTACCATCTTTTGATGAAAGTATTGCATTTCCAGAATCCCCTGATTTTATTAAAATCTTATGAAAATTCATTGGTGTGGATTCTATGTCAATTGTTTTTTGTAAAGTTGCAGATGCTGTTGATGTGGCACTAGATTCGTTCGTGCCCCCATAAATCAGATTGGTCCATGTAATAAACAATAAAAAAACTATAATTTTATAAATTTTCATACACTTTCCTCCTGTTTGTTTATTTTACCATATTTTCTGGTCCTAGTCAAATTTTTTTATGGCTTTTTATTTTCTTGAATTCTTGGCTTTTTATGTTATTATCAAAATATAAAGGATTTATTATGAAGTTTCTTGATTTAGCAAAAGTTTATCTAAAAGCAGGTGATGGCGGAAATGGTTGCGTTTCTTTTCATCGTGCTAAGTATATTGAATTTGGTGGCCCTGACGGCGGTGATGGTGGTCGTGGAGGGCATATTTATCTTAAAGCCGTTAAAAATGTAAATACTCTGATTGATTATCGCTATCAACAACATTTTAATGCTCAAAGAGGAACTAATGGCTCTGGTGCTAGTAAAACTGGGGCAAGAGGTGAAAATCTGATATTAAATGTTCCTGTGGGAACTGTGGTTCTCTCTGAAAATCAGCAAATTGAATTGGCCGATTTGTCCGAAGAAGGTCAAACTTTTTTAATCGCAAGAGGCGGTAATGGCGGATATGGTAATGAAAGATTTAAGTCTTCTACTAATCAGGCTCCAAAGTTCGCAAATGACGGACTCGCTGGCGAAGAAAAAGTTGTTTGGCTCCGTCTGAAATTGATTGCTGATGTTGGTCTTATTGGTTTTCCTAATGCTGGAAAATCTACTTTCCTTGCCGCTATGACGGGGGCTAGGCCTAAAATCGCTTCTTATCCTTTTACTACTTTGAATCCTCAACTTGGTATTATGTATGCTCATGAAAAAGAGTATGTTTTGGTAGATCTTCCGGGGTTGATTGAAGGGGCTCATACGGGTGTCGGTCTTGGTGATAGATTCCTTGGGCATGCTGAAAGGACTAAAATTATTTTACATCTGATTGACGGGACTGAAGAGGATTGGGTTCTTCGTTATAAAATGATTAGAAAAGAGTTGGAATCTTATGGTGCTAATCTTATGAATAAGCCTGAAATTATTTTATTAAATAAAATTGATGCTGTCTCTGATGAAGATTTGAAAACTAAGATGACAAAATTAAAGCGGGCAGTTAAGGGAAAACCTATATTTCCTATATCTGCTGCTGGTAAAATTGGTCTTGATAAAGTTCGTGATGAAATTGAAAAAGAAATGCTTGCATTAAATTCTGATATTTGATATAATAAATCATAATGAAGAGGGGATTATGAGAAAATTACTATGTTTTATTGGCTTTGGTTCAATTTCATTTGCTGCTTTCGGTGCTGGAATTATGTCAAATTATGGTAATGCTAAAACTGCTGTCGCATCACCAGTAAAGGCTGCTGTGTCAAGTACTAGTTCTATGTCCTTGGCTTCAACTGATCGTCGTGCCACAAATTCAACCTCTAATCGCGGTTATACTGGAACAAATAACTCTTCTTTTCGTCAAAATTATAAGGCTAATTACATATTGAATAATGTACCTGATATTGACGGAACTTGTCGTAATAAAATTAGCCAATGTTTAACCGAATATTGCGGTGATGTCGCTGCTCTCCCTGGGACAACAAATACTACTTGTAATGGGGCTAGTTATGGACAACTTTATAACTGGACTTTGCTTTGTCTTCAAAGAGATAAATCTAATTTATTTACTCAATATCAAGTAGGAAATAATGGAGGAAGGACTGCCTCCGCTTTATGTACCCCTTATGTCCAACAAGAATTGTCTTCTTATTTGGCGATGTCTGAAATGGCTGATAATCTATCTAAGGCTAAATCTTCTCAATGTGTTTCTGCTAGGAATGAATTGGAAGCCGCTATCGTTTGTCATGAAGTTGCTCTGACTATGGGAACTGAAACCGCTAATAAACTTACTACGGAATTAAATAGTTATTGTGGTGATGGTGCTTCTTCTGGTGGTTCGGCTTTGATGGTTCAAAAATTCGCTAATGCTGGAAATGCTGGTGCTAATGTTTGGGAATGGGTTGATAAGGCTGTAAATTTAGACTTTAATAAAAAAGGCTCGGATTGGAAAGAGGGCGTTGATGCTGTTTTGGCTGGTTATGTAAATCGTATGAATCTTGCTTGTGGCGAAAACTTTAAGGTTCAAGATCAGGCTAGACCTAAGGAAACTTCTAATTTACAAACGGTTGCTGGATTGGTTTTGACTGGAAATACTGATAGTTTTGCTCCTGATAATTCTGGAACTAGCAATGCTAAACTTTCTATGGAGGTTTTGTCTGCAAGTCCTGTTTATGATAGGGCTACCGCGGAACAGGTTGTAAATGCCGGTTTAACTAAAGCCAATGTTTTAGTTCAAAATGCTTTCCTTACTTCTGCTCAAATGCAGGAAATGCAAGATAATTATACTAATGGAACTAAAGTTTTTGTTCTTCGTGATGGATCTAGATGCTTTACTATTGTTAAAGTGGCTCTGGCGGACAATGAACAAAGATTATTGGCTCAGCAGTATTCTAATTGTGTTGCTAATTAGCGATTGATTTTTCATTTTTTTACTATTATTATAATCTTAGACTTAAAGGTGCTTATTATGGATATTTTAGATTTATTGAAAGAAATTGATACGGGTATTGGTATTATTAGGGGGTATCTTTGACCCTGAAAAATTAAAGGCCGAATTGGCGGATTTGAATGTCTCCGCTGATAATCCTGATTTATGGGCTGATGCTGATGCTGCTAAGAATTTATTACAAAAAAAGGCTTCTTTGGAAAAGACTTTGGAAGATTTTAATTCTCTGAAATCCGAATATAATGAATTAAACGAAATGTATAAATTGCTAAATGCTGAGGGGGATTTTGACGGCTTGAATCAAATTCTGTCTGAGGTTAAAAATTTGGCTGAAAAAGTTGAGTCCGCTAAAATGATTACTCTCTTTAATCTGCCTAATGATAAATGCTCGGCTTTCCTATTTATTCAATCCGGAGCGGGGGGAACAGAGGCTTGTGATTGGGCTTCTATGCTGATGAGAATGTATATGCGGTGGGCGGAAAGAAAAGGGTTTGTTTTAGAAATACTTGATGAGCAAGAGGGTGATTCTGCTGGTATTAAATCGGTTACTATGAAAATTTCTGGTGAGCGGGCTTTTGGTTGGCTCCGGACTGAAATAGGGGTTCATCGCTTGGTGCGGATTTCTCCTTTTGACTCTAATGCTAGACGGCATACTTCTTTCGCCTCGGTTGATGTTTGGCCTGATGTTGATAATTCTATTCAAATTGAAATCGCCGATAAAGATATTAAAGTTGATACTTATCGCTCGTCTGGTGCCGGCGGACAACACATCAATAAAACTGATTCCGCTGTTCGTATTACTCATATTCCTAGCGGTATAATTGTTCAATGTCAGACTGATCGCTCGCAACTTCGCAATCGTGAAACTGCTATGAATATGCTGAAATCAAAATTGTATGATTTGGAATTAAAAAAACAACGGGAAGAAGAAAATCAAAAGGTCGCGGGGCAGGCTAAAATTGAGTGGGGGTCGCAAATTCGCTCTTATGTCTTACAGCCTTATCAGTTGGTCAAAGATTTGCGGACTGGGGTTGAAAATACTAATCCTGATGCGGTTTTGGACGGAGAGTTGGATTCTTTTATGTTGGCTATGTTGAAAATGTAAGTATTGTATTAAAAAAATATGGTAGAATGTTTCCGTAAAGTGATAATTAGTTACTGTAAAAATGTTTTGTAATTGTAAATTTGAGTCGCAAGCGACAGGGTGGGGTTGAATGAGCGGGTCATAACGA
>CAZEWI010000003.1:24412-24706 GCA_964514455.1 uncultured Bacteroidales bacterium
CGCACTAAATGCGGAATGACATCGTATAAATTTATAAGGAATGTTTGACACCCCTCCCGAAATCGCTGTGCGATTTCGTCCTCCCCCTCTGACGATGGAGAGGGAAAAATGAAGGTTTAGATTGGATTCCACGGCAGGCTGAGCCTGCCTCTGAATGACAGAAATTTTGGAAAAATTTCTTAGGAATAATGATGTAATTGATGGATTCTGAGCAAAGCCCAGAATGACAAGGGTAGGGAGATTGCCACGGCGACAGGGTCGCCTTGCAATGACAAAGGAAAGATTTATACCCCC
>CAZEWI010000004.1:0-402 GCA_964514455.1 uncultured Bacteroidales bacterium
TCCATCTGTTCAAATTCTCTCATACGGAAAATAAAGTTCCTAGGAGTAATTTCATTACGGAAAGCCTTACCTATTTGAGCGATTCCAAAAGGGATTTTTTGAGTAGTAGAATCCAAAACATTTTTGAAATTCACATATGTAGTAGTTGCTGTCTCTGGGCGAAGATAAGCATAAGAAGACTCATCAACAACAGGGCCGACAGCGACTTGCATCATAAGTTTATAATCCCTAGGTTCAGTTAAATCATGGCTACCGCAGTAATCGCATTTAGTCATATCTTTCATAGTATCTTGTCTCATTCTCTGATGACATTTTTTACACTCAACCAGAGGATCAGAGAATCCACTTTCGTGTCCGGAGTATTTCCACATCAGGCGATTGCTAATAAGAGATGCTTCAAGT
>CAZEWI010000004.1:412-23328 GCA_964514455.1 uncultured Bacteroidales bacterium
AGTCCTTCAATATCATCGCGAGCATAGACCATAGAGTTCCACCAAAGATTGCGGATATTTTTGCGAAGTTCTGTTCCCAGAGGTCCGTAATCATAAAAACCTTTTAATCCGCCATAAATATCGGAAGCAGGGAAAACGAAACCGCGTCTTTTAGAGAGAGAAATCAAATCGTCCATAGATTTTGCTGACATAATATAATCCTTTTAGTTATAATAATTTGAATAATGGCACACCAGAAATAAAAAAGCAATAAAAACTTATTTTACTTGACCATAGGACAATAATTTTCTATTATACAGACAAATAAATTAGGAGTTTTGACTAAATGCGTTGTCCATATTGCTCAACATGTGATTCTCAGGTAAAGGATTCTCGTCCATCGGAAGACGGAACATTGATTCGTCGCCGCAGGATATGTAATGCTTGCGGGGCGAGATTTACTACATTTGAAAGGATTCAATTAAAGGAATTATCTGTTCGTAAAAAAGACGGAAATATGGAATCGTTCAACAGGGATAAATTGGAAAAGTCAATCAGAGTTGCATGTAGAAAAAGGGATATAACAGACGAGCAAATTGAAAAAATAGTATCATCAATTCAAAGACAACTGGAAACAGAATCTCTTGATGATATTGTAAAATCAGAAACTATTGGAAAATTTGCGGCCGAGTCTTTAATGGTATTGGACCCTGTTGCATACATTCGTTTTATTTCGGTATATAAAAATTTTCAGAGATTATCAGATTTCAAGAAAATAATTTCAGAAATTCCGGAAATGGACACCGAGGATAAAACATGTACTTATCCAAAAACAAAAACAGGATTATTTTAATGAAAAAAATTTTAGCAATAATAATATCAGTGGTATTATTTCAAGCAAATTCTTACGGCTCTGATTTGCCAGCGATATTGGACGATTTGGACTATGCCTTATATCAAGAGATATTCAAACTACAATCAGAAGGAAAATACGACGAGGCTGACAAAAAAATAGTTGCTTTGGATAACGATTCGCTAGTTTCAATTGTATTGTATGAAAGATTTATGACTCCAAAATATATTACGAAATCAAAGGAATTGATTGATTGGCTTTCAAAATACAATAACACACCTGGGGCACAAGAAATTTATAAATTGGCAATAAATAAAACACCAAAAGCGAAAAAGAATAAAATAAAGAAACCAATAATTCCAACTCCTGCGACAGGTTCTAAATCGGAATGGGCCGATTCGGAGAGATTAGTTAGTGGCACATATAATAAAGTAAATCGCAAAAAAATATCCAGTTTTCAATCATCAATGAAAAAAGGGAAAACAAAGATATGTAGAAATGTCCTAGAAGATAAACAATTCAAAAAATCCATTTCAAAATCTGATTATGCCAGAATGTCAGGAAGACTTGCATTCTTATACTATGTAGATGCTAATTTTGAATTGGCTCGTGAATTTGGAGAAACTGGGGCAGAAGGAAATAGTGAATACGGCTTATGGACTATGGGACTTTTAAGTTTTAAGCAGGAAAATTATCAAGAAGCCGCAAAGTATTTTATAAAAATGACAGAATTGAATCAAATAAATGATGCCAGAAAGACTGAGGCATTATTTTGGGCAGGACGAGCCGAACAAAAACTAGGCAATAACGATTTAGCAAATGGTTATTTTACCAAAGCAGCCGAAAAACCACAGATTTTTTACGGGGCATTAGCCGCAGGTGCTCTTGGAGAAGTCCCAGAATATAAGTTTTACGAATCGGAAATAAGTGAAGACGAATTAGAAAATCTTATGAAGAATACAATGGCGGTTAGGGCCTTGGCTTTGATACAACTTGATAAAAAAATATGGGCAGAGAAATACTTCACCTATATGCTATCGGACGACATAACACCAGACTTATTACAGTCAATCCACTCTATAGCGGAGTCATCAGATATGCCAAGAATAGCAATACAAACATCAAGACTTATGAAAGACAAAGGGGTTATTGATACAGAAAAAGATATGATAATGGGTGCTTTATATCCAACACCTGATTGGGAGCCTATGGACGGCTGGGAACTAGATAAGTGTTTATTATTTGCGATTACAAGACAAGAGTCCCAATTCAAGACGAATGCGAAAAGTAGAGTAGGTGCAACAGGGCTAATGCAACTTATGCCTGGAACTGCCCGCCTAATGTGTAGCGAAAATAATATAAACTTAAAGAGTCTTGATTTATTAAAGCCAGAGCATAATATGTTTCTTGGTCAGAAATATGTCGCTCATTTATTAGAGAAAGCATACATAGATAATAATCTTGTAAAAATGCTAATATCATATAATGCTGGGGCAGGTAATTTGCTTAAATGGGAAAAAAAGTTCCAGACGGAAGACCCATTGCTTTATGTTGAAAGTTTTCCAGCCAGAGAAACAAGGGATTATGTAAAGAAAGTTTTAACAAACCTATGGCTATATAGTGCAAAAATGGATCAGCCAATGGACACTTTAATGGAGATGGCAAATGGTGATTGGCCAAGATATAATTCTGATAATAGTGTAGCCACCTCAAAAAAAGACAATGACACACTTTGAACTTGAAAAAGAATCTGGATATAAAAAAGTAGCAGGGCTTGATGAAGCGGGCCGAGGTCCAATTTGTGGGCCAGTAGTTGCGGGAGCGGCTATGATAAATCCAGAGATTTGGAACGATAATTCTTGGGGAGATTTTATAGACGATTCAAAAAAGATGACAGAAAAGAGTCGTGCGCGGGCTTATGACTTTCTTATGAACGAGCAAGAGAAAGGAAATATATTGCTTGGAGTTGCGATAATTTCTCCTGAAAAGATAGACCAAATAAATATATTACAAGCCAGCCTGTTAGGAATGGAGCAAGCAGCCGCGAATTTGAAATCAGCACCAGATTTTTGTTTAATAGACGGAAATAAAATGCCAAAATTAAACGGCAAAGCGATAGTAAAAGGTGATGGAATCTCTAAATCAATTGCCTGTGCCAGCATAATAGCAAAAGAAACCCGAGACAGAATAATGAGGGAACTTGCGAAAGACTACCCAGAATATAATTGGGCTAAAAACAAAGGCTACCCGACAAAAGAGCATCTTGAAAAAATCCGCATTTACGGAGTCAATGAACACTATCGTAAAACCTATGGTCCAGTCGCAGAGATTTTGAAAAAACTCTCGCTTTTTGATTGAAAATCTGTTATAATTTACTGGTAAAGAAAGAGGATTTAATATGAAATTAAAAAACATACAAGATATAAATGTCGCAGGTTTAGTCGTAATGCTCCGGTTGGATTTGAATTTGCCGATTGACAACGGACAAGTTCAGGACACTTTCAGAATTGATGCAGTGCTTCCAACTATAAATTATTTGATAGAGCATAATGCGAGGGTTGTAATTATGTCGCACCTAGGCCGTCCAAATGGAGTAAAGGATTCAAATTTATCGCTATCAATAATTGCTCCAATTTTATCAAAAAAATTAGGTTGTCCTGTTAAATTTATCAATGATTGTATTGGCGATATTGTTGATAGTGCAAAATCGGAAATGGCAGACGGAGATATAATTTTATTGGAAAATCTTCGCTTTTATCCAGGGGAAGAATCCAACGATAAAGCCTTTTCAAAAGCATTGGCCAAAGATGCTGATATTTACATAGATGATGCTTTTGCGACGGCTCATAGGGCTCATGCATCAACAGTTGGCATAACCGAATTTTTACCATCTTATGCTGGATTTTTAGTTCAGGAAGAGGTTAAAGCATTATCATCTATATTTGAAAATCCATCACATCCTTTAACCGCGATAATCGCAGGGGCAAAAGTCTCAACAAAAATCGGAGTCTTAAAAAATCTGTTATCAGCAGTAGATAATTTAATAATAGACGGGGCAATGGGAACTACATTTTTATACTCTTTGGGCTATAAAGTAGGCAAATCATTATACGAACCAGAAATGGCTGAAACAGCAAGGCAGATTATATCTATGGCCGAGGAAAATTCTTGTAAAATAGTGCTAGCCCTTGATAAAACCGTTGCAAAAGAAGAAACACCAACGGCAGAATCATATAACCGCAAAGTTGCTGAAATCCAATCTGACGACATTATTTTAGATACAGGATTAAAATCATCAGCAGAATATAATCGCATTTTAGAAGAATCAAAAATGTTAGTTTGGTGTGGCCCAGTTGGAAAATCCGAATGGCCAAAGTTTCGCCGTGGCAGTGCCGAGATTGCCAAAACCGCAGGGCATTTGACATCTGAAAAAAAATTGATTAGTATAGTAGGAGGTGGCGATACCGTAGCCGTATTAAATGCGACAGGTGAAAAGCAAAATATGACTTATGTATCAACCGCAGGTGGAGCATTTCTTGAATTTATAGAGGGAAAAATTCTGCCTGGAATAAAAGTTTTAATTGAAAAATAGGACAAAATTATGGGTTTATTTTCAAAGTTTAGTAAGGCAATATCAAATGTATTTGCTTCCAAGAAACTTGATATAACTACATTAGAGCAACTGGAAGAACTATTGATAGGTGCAGATATTTCGCCGGTATTAGCAATGGATATCGTTGCAAAATTAAAATCAAAATATAAAGTAGGCGATATAATAGATGAAAGAGATGTTAAATTAGCATTGGCCGACATTTTAATTCCTATGGCAAAAAAATGTGAGGGCAATTTTAATTTCACAAATAAACCAGAAGTGATTTTAGTCATAGGAGTCAATGGAGCGGGTAAAACTACAACCATAGGAAAACTTGCTAAACAATGGACAGATAAAGGCTTTAAGACACTTGTCGGGGCTTGTGATACTTTCCGCAGTGCCGCAGTGGAACAACTTGATGTATGGGTCGGCCGTAGTGGAGCGGAATTAGTTTGCCGTGAAAATTGTGATCCGTCAGTCGTAGCATATAGCACTATTGAAAAGGCTTTATCAGAAAATGCGGACATAGTTTTATTAGACACAGCGGGCCGTCTTCAAAACAGAACAGATTTAATGGACGAACTTTCAAAAATGGAGCGGGTTATAAAAAAACAAATACCAGAAGCCCCTCACGAAGTGCTATTGGTAATAGATGGAACAACTGGACAAAATGCCTTATCTCAAATAGAAAACTTTGATAAAATAATAAAAATAACTGGCTTGGTAATAACAAAAATGGACGGCAGCAGCCGAGGCGGAGCAATTATATCTTATGCTGCAAATGAAAAAAATCCGGTTCCAGTCTTGGCGATAGGCTTTGGCGAAAAGATAGAAGACTTAAAGCCTTTTAATGCGGAATCTTATGTTCATAATTTATTAGATTTATGATTTAATTAAATGTCTAATTGTTTTATAAAAACCTTCTTTTGCAGTATTTAACCAAAGCACGATAGCAAGAGCAGGAAAAATCCACAATTGAGAAATTAAACCAAACAAGAACATTGTAATAATCCAAAGTGAGTTTTTCATATTGCTCCAATCTTCCATTTTCAGCCTTTGATTTCCCGCAAAAAATCCATAGATAGTCATAATAAAACTAATCAGAATAAAAACTAAAACAGATTCGGTTAAAAAGAATAAAACCGAGAGACAAAGGAGTAAAACTCTAAAAAGCCAAATAATTTTTTTATACCAATGTTCTTTAATTTTGAATTTTTTATAGTGATTAGAGATAGCACAACCGAACATCAAACAAGGAAAAAAAGCCAAAGGCAAAATTGCCAACTTATGAATAGCGGTAAGATTTCCCATCATACCAAACAGATGAAAATCAGGTTGCATTAGAATAGCGGCGGAAGAAATCCAAAATAAAAATCCGATAAGTAGGACGGGGAGTTTTAATTCTTTTTCTTGCTTATAGTATTTAGCAAAAGAAACTCCAACCCACAATCCGCATATTAAAGCAGATATAGCAAACAGAATACCGACAACACTAGGGTATCCGGATAACCCAACTCCTGCCAAGAAAGAAATCAAAGCAGTATATTTTAAGAGCCTACGATATTTAGACTTTTGATAATACCACAAAAGCCCACTAACGATAGAAAGAATTAAAAATCCGAGACCTAACATAATTATTTCCTTTTAGTTGCTTGCTTAAATCTGATGAAAAAATAAACGAGATAAGCACTAGATAAAAATAAAATTATTCCGTGAATAATATAAGAAAAACTAAATCCAGAGCGAACAGCCTGAGCCGAGCCACCACCTAAAATAGTCCATAATAAAAGAGTGCCAAAAATAATTACAGCCAACAAAAAGTCCCTAGTGGATTTATTAGAGAACCATTTCCCCCAAATTTCTTTTGAAAAGACATATATTATGAAATAAATCCCAATCATTAAAATAAAAGTCTTGAAAAAATGAGGGGAAATTAAAGCCTGATTATTGATAGAGGAACATGCCGTGCTAACCATTGTAGAAACATCAGTTTGCTCGGGTCTTCCGAAATTTAGAATTTTATCTAAAACATCACTTTGAAACATTTACTTGCCTTTTTGTTTTTAGTATGATAAACATAATCATAAAACAAAGGATTCAAAATGGCAAGAAAAGAATTATCAAGTTTGCTGGGTGGAGCAGTTCAATTTATTTCAGGCAGTGATAATTATAAACCTTCCATAGATTCTGTATTATTAGCATCTGCGGTGGAGTTAAAGGAAAACGAGAGTGTTCTTGATGTTGGAGTTGGTTCGGGTGCAGTTTCACTATGCTTATTAAACCGCTATCCAACCGCAAAAATCAAAGGCATAGATATTTCGGAAGAAATGTTAAAAGATGCAAAAGCGAATATGGAATTAAACAATCGTGAAATGGAATTAGAGCAATTAGACATATTCAAATGGAAGACTCCTCAGACTTTTGATGTAGTGATGACAAATCCGCCATTTTTTTTCGGGACAAAGTCATCTGACGACAAGAAAGCAGTTGCTCATGCATTGGAAGATATGGAGCGATGGATTAGACAATCAGTAAAAAAAGTTCGTCCTAGGGGTTATTTTTACTGTATAACGGATTCTGGAAATATGGCTAATGTCATAGGGATTTTATCTCATCAAAAAATGGGAGGAATTCAGATTTTACCGATAGCGTCATTTGAAAACAAACCAGCGGAAAGGGTCATAATATCTGCTCGCCAATGTGTAAAATCTCCGTCAATACTATATTCCCCATTGGTGATTCATAATTCGGACAAGATCTACACCGAGCAAGCCAATGCTATATTGCGAGAAGGAAAATCCATCAGTGAATTACTTTTAGATAATCTAAAAAATTCTGAAAAAAATTAAAGAAAATAAAAAAGTCAAGATAATTTTTTTAATAAAAAATCGCCAATATGCTTTTTTTTAGTCTTAAAATATGGTATAATACCCATTATGAGAGAGTTATTGAATACAATTATTCATGGAGATTGTGTAGAGCAAATGAAAAATTTGCCCGATAATTCAGT
This sequence comes from uncultured Bacteroidales bacterium, assembly GCA_964514455.1. Lineage (GTDB taxonomy): Bacteria > Pseudomonadota > Alphaproteobacteria > Rs-D84 > Rs-D84 > CAZEWI01. The sequence continues at coordinate 7,847 of CAZEWI010000004.1, forward strand.
TGATTTAATTTTTGCCGATCCACCATATAATATGCAACTTGGCACAGAGTTATCTCGTCCAGATCATACCTCAGTTGATGCTGTTGATGATCATTGGGACCAATTTGAGTCTATTGATGCTTATGACAAATTTACGACTCAATGGATGACAGAGGCTCGCAGGGTATTAAAACCAAACGGAGCAATTTGGGTAATCGGATCATACCATAACATTTTCCGAGTCGGTTATATTCTCCAAAACCTAGGTTTTTGGATTTTGAATGATGTGGTATGGGTAAAAAATAATCCTATGCCGAACTTTCGCGGAACTAGATTCACCAATGCACACGAGACTTTAATTTGGGCAGGAAAGAGTAAAGAAACTAAATATACATTTAATTACGATACGATGAAAAAACTAAACGGAGGCAAGCAAATGCGTTCGGATTGGTGGTTAAATATCTGTCTCGGTCCAGAAAGAGTCAAGGGTGATGATGGCAAGAAATTACATTCCACACAAAAACCAGAAGATTTATTGTATAGAGTAATTTTATCATCAACGAAAGCGGGAGATGTTATACTTGACCCATTTTTTGGAACTGGCACAACAGGGGCAGTCGCAAAACTATTGGACAGAAACTTTATCGGCATAGAAAGAGAGGAATCTTATATCGCAGGGGCAAAAAAACGAATCGATTCGATTCAAGTATTACCAAATTTATACTCAATTCAAGTCCAAGAAAAGAAAGAAGAACTAAAAGTTCCATTCAAAAATCTAATAAAATATGGCTATTTGAAAACGGGGGACATTTTGGTATCACCTAAAAAAAATCACATAGCGATTATAAATGCGAACGGAAATTTACACCATAGTGAGTATGGAACATCAACAATACACAAACTTTCCGCTTTATTAGAGGGGACAACATCATATAATGGTTGGGATTATTGGTTGCTCAAAAAAGATAATGATTTCATAGCGATTGACGATTTAAGGGCAAAAGTCCGTGAAATTATGTTATCTGAAACAGAAAAACAACAAAAAGTTGCCTAGGAATAAAATCATCTATTGACAGAATTTATTTAATTGTAATAAACTAAAATAGTTAAATAAAAGGATAGGTGATGAAAACCAAGCAGGAAATCAAAATTTTCACCCAAGGCAATAAAATAATATACACGGGTTTTCATAGTTCATTTAAGGAGGCAATAGAAACTGCAAGTGAATGCAATGATTTAATTTTTGCAGATTTATCTATAATAAACAATCAGCAGATAAATAAATTATGTTTAGCAAAATTATCAGTTCCAAACAGAGATTTATCACTTTCAGATTTCTCGTATTGCGATTGTAGTGATTCCGTATTTGATAATTCCAATTTGAGGGGTGTTATTTTTTCTCACACAAAATTAAATAATTCATCATTTAAGGGTGCTGATATAACAAACATAAAATTAGATTATGCAGAAATAAAAAATATAGATGTAAAAGGGGCAAAATATCACGGAGAAGAGGTAACATTGTTAAAACAAATACCATTTTATTTTAAGAGTGTTTATCCAAAATCAATGTATTTATTAAAATGTAAGAAAGAGACATATATTTTAATAAGTGGATTCAGCACTCCGATACATCACTTTTTGGACAGACAAAAGGTCTGTGATACGGATTTTTACTGTGAGTTGATAAGGTATTTTGATGAAAATAAAAAGCATTTAGGCAATCTTAAATTAAAAGTTCCAGAGAAAGACATTATATATTCCAGAGAATTTTACAAACCGATACCTAAAAAAGACAATAAAACAGAAATAAAAAATACGAAAAGAAAAAAAATACTCCCGATTTATGAATTAAAAAAGAAAATCAAGCAAAGATAATAAAAACACTTGAAATTTCAAAAAATATGTTGTATATAAGCAATACAAATCAGAAAACAAAGGTATAAAAAAATGAAAAAAGGAATTCACCCAGAGTATAACGAAATCAATGTTACACTAACAGATGGTAAAGTAGTCAAAATGTATTCAACATCTAAAAAGGATATTGTTTTGGACACAGATCCATCAAATCACCCAGCATGGACAGGTGTTCGTGCATCTCAGGAAAAGGGCAAAAAGATTGATGAATTTAATAAAAAATTCTCTGGCTTTAAGTTCTAAACAAAGATAAAAGAAAGGCTTTGAAAAAGGCCTTTTTTTAAGTTAAATAAAGAAAAAAGGATTGTAAATATGGATAACATCAAAATCAAAGGCAGTTTAACATTAAACCAAATGTTTGAAGCATTATTAAAAACTGCTCGTGGCTTACAAAGGGATTTTGGCGAAGTTGAGAATCTTCAAAGATCATTAAAGGGTTCATCAGGCTTTGTAAAAACAGCGATTGAAAGAATAGAAGAGATGATATTATCCGACTTACAACTTGTCCGCCCACTTGCGGGAATTACAACCACCACTCGTTCAATATCAGGCCAAACAAATGATGATTTTGTTTTATCATTATCAGGGGCAGATAATTTTGTCCATGGTATTTCACATTTTGCTATTTCCTTGGCTCTTCGTGAAAAAGACGAAACCACAATAGCACTTGTTTTTAATCCAATAGACGACAGATTATATTATGCAGAAAAGGGCGAAGGAGCATACATTTTTTCACCATTCCATCGTCAAAGAATGCGGGTATCAGAACGGGTAGAAAAAGAAGATTTACTTATTCTAACTGATTCGTTAAAACACGATTTTTTGGCAAAAAATGATATTGAAAAAGTCCGTTTAACAGGTTGCCCAGCCTTAGATATGTGCTGGATTGCCTCAGGAAAAGCCGATGTATTAGTAATGGAACAAAAAGACTTTGCTGAAATTTGTGCAGGCGAATTGATAGTTCGTGAGTCCAAAGGTATTACAATAGATAAAGGCGATAAATTATTAGTCTTAAATAATTCAATTCAACTATCTGAATAAAATTTACACACTGTCATTCCTGACTTGGTCAGGTATCTCGTCAGTCTAGACTCAATATAATTATTCCTCAAAAAAAACGACTATCCCGCGACAACCTATCTCTTATTGCTTGAAAAAATCAATTACTCAAATAATGATAATTATTTTGAATATTCATACTTCTAGGGCTAAATCTCACTTTTCTAACTCTATTTTTATTTGTCTTATAAAGAGCTCTATTTTTATTCAAACGATATTTACTATAATCAATATTATACTTTTCCTCAATGATTTTTTCAGGTTCAACTTTAACATCTTGTTCGGCAACAACAACAGGCTCATCTGTTGATAGGTCTGTAATAATAAGGCTTTGAATAATATCATTCACAGTAAAATCTCTAACAATACCCTTTACATTGTAATCCAAATCCATAACATAAAAATCACACTTTCCATAAGGGACATAGTCAATTAAAAAATATCCATCAGAATCCAAATCGGTGACCAATTTTTCTTTAAGAGTAGGGCATTTTGCTTCAACTATCAAATCAGTAGTTTCTCTGAGAGGATTATCAACTTTCCCTTCAATAGTTCCTTTATGAGCCAATTTTATATCAATTGGTCTAACAGTTCCAGGTCTTAAAACTACGAGTGATTCTTTGGAGTCTGCTTCCAGCGAGAAATCTTCAACACTTTCAATATCATAGAAAATATTTTTCTTTTGATAAGCATCAACATCGCCGATTAAGAGATTTCCGTATTTGTCTGTTTTAAGAGTTTCCATACCTGATATAGTAATTCCGACATTAGGAACAGGATTATTAGATTCATCTCTAACTCTGGCATAGACAGCGGCTTTGTTAGTAATTTTTCCACGGTCGGTAGCGAACAAATCAAGTTCATCAGGCAAAGTTCCAATACTAATGTTATAAGTACCAGAAATAGAATAATTTGCATCAGTGTTTATTTGAAATTCAATACTAAATCCGCCGAATCCAGTTAGAAAAGAGGTAGATAATCCAAAAGTATCAGTATCTTTTGCTCCATCTCTACCGAAAGAATGTAGCCACTTTGTTCTAACATATTTATACCTATCAAACCTATAATCAATATTAGCATTCACACTGTCCAAAACATTATCAGGATAAGCCTCATAATTTGCTTGAGCATAAATATTTAATTTATCAAAGTACATTTGTCCCATTAAATTAAAGTCATCAGTCTTTTTTTGGTCATCATATTGATAAGAATTTTCCAAAGTAAGATTTAATTTTCTAAAAATTTGCCTAGATAATCTAGAGTTTATAGTGTATTCCAAATTTTCATTTCTATCGCGAGTTTGTCTATAAGAAATAAAATAAGGCACTCTAATAGGTTCAATAATACCAGATAACCTAGACTCAAAAACATCTTTAATAAAATCATTATCTCCTAAACTAGAAACAGGGATTTCCATATCTCCATAATATATATAGTTAAAGAAAATATCACCGACATATATATTTCCCTGAGCATTAGAATAATGTCCGATTTTGCTATTTGTATTATCAACGAGTAAATTATATTGAAGAGAAAGTCCAGAAAATAATATCTGAGTTCCAAATTCGGATAGATGTAATCTTTCTTCCTCATCTACTGGACTTGTGACAGTTGTATAACCAGCCTGTAAAGCCCAATAATCAGTTAGTCCAAAGTAAAGAGTAGAATCAAAAATATCATCTTCATCGGAGATATTATTTGAAGCATTAGTTTTGAATAGTAATTTATTTTTCTGATAAGCGGTTAAAGAGTATCCTAATTCTCCGGCCTTAACAGGAGAAGTTCCAGAATAATATCTGCGAATTTCTTCATGCCTTTCTCCATAAGGGCCATAAAAAACTAATTTAAATTCATTTAATCCATAATGAACAGGAATATCCTCAAAATTATAAATACCTTGTGCTCCATCCTGCCTAAATCCGATGAGTTGAGTTCCTAAAAACAATTCAACTTCCCAACCTGGAGATAATGCTCCTGAGATGGTGATATTTTTATCAGAAGAAACAACCAAATCCTTAAAAGAACTAACAGAAATACCGCGACCACTACCACCAGAAGAAAGAATATTATTGTTTAATCCATAAATATCTCCCATTTGTATTTGGCTTATTCCCAAAAACTTTTTTGAATTATCTAAAAAGGTTCTAGACATAACGAATCGTAATTCTTCATTATGAATATTTAATCCACCATCAGCAAAAACAGACAATCTTGAATCCAGTCCAAACATCAAAGCAGAAATATCAAGGAAATGGTTCTGATTACTTGTAGGCTCTTGATCTGGACCATTAGAATAGTTATAGCCATAAGAAAAATCAAAAACAGGTAGAGAAAACAGTCTATTATCAAAATCATAAGCAGAAAAAGGAATAGATTCGGTTTTTTGCTTGATATCCCCCCTTCGTTTTTCAGCATTTAATTTCATAAGAGGAGGCAGTTCTTTCTCTGATTTAATATCAATAATCATTCTGCTGTAATCGTAATCAGTAGTAGTACCAAGTATATTATCAAGATATTTAGAATTTATATAAACGGTATTATCTATAATTTTTTTAGTATTGTCATCAAGATTGTCCAGATTAAATTCAAAGGTATTATTTTCGTTCATAAAATAACCAGAAATAATATCTTTAGATTTTTTGTCCTTAACATAAATTCCAAGAAAATTAGCATAATCATTAAGAGGTAAAAACAATTCATTATCTTCATATATACCAACAAGTCCAACACTCCAATACTTACTGTTTATAGTTGGATCAACAATAACTTCTTCATATTCCGCACGGACTGGTAATACAATTACCAGTCCGATAAGAAGATAAATCTTCAGAAAATTACAAAGAAATTTCTTGAGATAAGACATCTTTTTTATTTTCTAAATCTTTAATAGTCAACATAAGTTTTTTGTCTGTTATATTTTTTGACAAAGGAACAGTCAATACAGGAGATTTATTTGAGACATAAACTCTAAATCCTTTATATTTTCCAACAATATCACCCTTAGAATTTTTAAGTTCAATATCACCTTGTAAAGACTTTGTTGATTCGTTTTTGAAAGAAAGTTTAATTTCTTCTTGTCCAGAACTTTTATTTTCAATTTTTTCGGCCTTTACGAATTCAAATTTATTTCCCAATTCACCTTTTCTAAGGATAACAGGAATAGATACATTGATAAGTGCTTTGATTTCTACACCGATTTTGCCTTCTTCAACTTTTTGTTTTACTTTTGATGGAGGAGGTGGTAATTCTTCAATCAATAAATGTGAGACATATTCTCCGTCAGGAGCATCTGCCATAGGTTTTCTTTGAAGTCTAATAGTTTGAGATTTTCCTGCTTTCAAAGTTGTTTGTCTAGGTGACAATAACAACCATTTATCAGCGAATTTTACTCCCTCTGAGGTTTCTTCGGTTGCTTTGCTATAACCCAAATTATCATCTTGAATATAGTTTATGAAAGATATTTTATAAGTTTTATCTTCCTTGCTACTATTAGAGATAGTGACAGTCTCATTTCTTTTTTTTGAAGCAGCATCAAAAGCCACCATTTGAGGTGATATAGATATAGATGCCATAGCTGAGCCGACAGTAGAAATAGCCATAAGTCCAGCCATTATTAAATGGTTTAATTTCATGAACGTCCTCCTTTTTTGTTTGTTCATAGCAAAGATAACAAATTCGTATTTTTTAAGCAAGTAAAAAAATATATTTTTTACAAAAAATACAAAATCAGTAAGTGATAAAAACGGAATAATTTCCTTTATATTTACCTATTGATTGGTTTTGATTGAGATTTAAAGTTCCACCAATTTTTAGGTTTTCACTCCCATTTTTCAGATATAATTCTCTATCTGGTTTATTTGTATCACTAATATCAGTCAATTTTATAGTTTTAGAAACATCGGACTGATTCGTTAAAATACCATCAGTATAGTGAATATAGACTAATTGACCAGGAACACCGTCAATAGTGATTTCACCTGGAATAGAAGTATTAGAGACAATTTTTACATCGGAAGAATTACTTTGAATAAGTCCGTCAGGCCGAAGTATTACTGTTGCTGGTTTATTTTCTGGACTAATAAATATATTGCCAAAATTTAATGGAGATACAGAATAAGCATCAACAGAATAATCTAGATTAGCCAAGGCGTCCATTTCAACATTTGTTGTATTAGCAAATAGATTCACAGGTAAAAAAACTAATAAGATAAATTTTAGAAATAATTTCATTTGTTTCTCCTTTTTAATAATTTATATTTAGAGGCACATAACCGACAAATTTTCCGACATCAGTATAAGTATTTATTTTGAAAGAACCATAAATATAGTATTTACTAAAATCATCACCTTGACTAGATTTAACAACTGTTATAGTAGGAGTTAAATAAGAACCCTTATCATTGGTAATTTTAGTTTCATCAACACTAATATTCATACCAGTATGGCTAGTTTTTCCAACGATTAGTAATTCTCCTGCCGCACCACCATAGCAAGTAAAGATAGTCGGACAATCTATCCCTTTATCGCTGATTTCAACGGTATAATCCCCAGTATAAGTTCCAACAGGCATATCAATAACACCAAAATCCAACTCTTTAACAGGGATAGCAGATATTCCATCGGCGATAGTGCCAACTGCTGTCCCTTGGAGATTTAAGACAGAAGAAAAGGAATAATTTGGAAAGAATCCAAAAAAGAATAATGAACAAACTAAAATAAATCTATTAAACAATTCTCTCCTCCATTTTATTATTACGGGAACATAACAGTTACATTATATATGCCAGAGTATTCTCCCGAGGTTTCTTTTCCTGTAAAATTCATACGACCACCAATAGCCAACTCTCCAACGGTATTTGTGGAAGATGGTGCTTTATAAACAGCATTAAAATTATCAATATTTACAGAATCACCCTTATCATTATAGATTTTTATATCACTGACAGAAATCCGCAACCCACTTAAATCAGAGCCAGAAATAGAAATAAGTCCAGGTTTAGGAGATGCGATAACTGAGCAATACTTGCAATTGACAGTTTGTTTTCCTTCTGGTGAAATTTGGATATAGCCATTTCCTTCACCAGTCATAAATTTACCAAAGTTTAATTGTTGAGTTTCTTCAACGATAAAGGCCTCTCCTATATAAATATCGCCAATTATAGTTTGAGAGACACTCAACACAGAAGTAGTGCAAAAAATACATAAAAAAAGGTCAATAATAGACAAATGTATTATTGGGAGTCCTTTGTGTAAAAAAGAGCATTTTTGATTTTTCATAACGATTAAATTATATCATAAAATCCAGACTATATCAACTCAAAATTTTAATGTTTTCTAAATTTATCAATTTGAACGATTTTATCGTCGGTATTTTGTTCGGCATTAAAGGGGAGTTCCAGATTTACATCATCAAATTCTTCTTTTTCGGGGTTAAATTGAAGAATGAAATCAACCCCTGGGTCGCGAAATTCAGTGATAGCATTGAAAGGTATTCTTATATAAAAAGGAGTTCCGTTAAAAGTCAGAGTAACTCCGAATTCATTTTCAGAGACATTCAAATTATTAAATTCGTATTGAAGCACAATAGTCATCTGTTCAGGATACTTCATTCTGAGCAAATCAGGGATTTTAACACCTGTATAACGAGTTTTGAAAGTGATGAAGAAATGGTGATTACCATCAAGGCCATATTTTTGAGTGTGTATTAGGGCTTGCCTAACGATACTAATAAGTGCTTTTTCTAATAATTTTTGATAATCTATTGAGTTTTCCATAGTTTTTCCTTTCAGTGATACCAATCATAAAACAGAGAATTAAAATTATCAAGGAAAAATATGAAAATAAAAGAGAAAATGATTCGTCTTTTTTCATTTTAGACTTGATTTTTTAAGAAAAATATGTTATATAGCAAGAACTAGACAAAAAGTAAAAATCAACATTGGAGAATAAAAATGGTAAAATCCTATCCTTATATGCCAAGTTCTACGGCACAATGGCTCATTGAAAACACATCTTTAACCTTTGAACAAATAGCAGACTTTTGCGGATTACATGAATTAGAAGTTAGTGCCATAGCAAATGCCGAGGTTCGTAAGATTCAGGGATTAAACCCTATTCTAAACGGACAATTGACCAAGGAAGAAATAGTCAGATGCGAACAAGACCCAGAGGCAAGTCTTAGTTTATCAGAAATAGTGGTAGAAAACAAAAAATCTCAAGATGTAAAATCAAAATATGTTCCTATGATATTGCGTCAAAACAGGGTTGGTGGCATAGTTTGGATTATCAAAAATTATCCAGAAATTCCTGACACACAAATTGCGAAATTGATGCGTTCAACAAAAAAGACAGTTGAAGCAATCCGTTCAAAACAACATCCTGGAATAAATCAAATACAAAACCCAGTAGTTTTGGGACTTGTTTCTGAATATGACCTACAAAAAGCAGTTGAAAAAATTAGAGCAAAAGCCGAAAAAGCCCAAAAAAAATCTCAAAAAATAGAAAAATCAGAAACACAAGAGTCATAGTTCGTTTTCAAATCTGAATAAAAACTGTGTAAAATAAAATCATAGAACAGAGGTAATTATGAACGAAAAAGACGAAAAAATAATAGAGCAATCAACAAAATATCTAGTAGATTCATTACCGGACAATCTAAAAGAATTGGCATCTAATGCACTAGATACTGGTTATTTTTTTATGTGGGAATTTACCCGAGCATCAGAAAAGGACGGCTTGTCTTTGGAACAGCAAAACGAGGCAATCTCTTTTTTCAAAAATGAGTTATCTCTTGATTTACAGGAATCAGAAACAGCACCACGAGAAGCAATGATTTTTGAAGATGAAGATGATGATGAGTCTGAAACGAAAAAAAACTTTGATTTGCCAAGGGATTCAATTTTAGATGATGATGATTATGATTTTTATAAACAGCAATTATTAAATTCAAATGTATCCGCAGGTGCTTTAAGTCAGGATTCAGTCCAATCATACTTAAAATCAATTGGAAATATAAATCTTTTAAGCGGAGCGGGTGAAATTGCGATTGCACAAAGAATAGAAGCAGCAAATCAGTTGTTAGTTTATGGCTTATGTGAATCTCCAGTAACGATTAGGGATATGATAGATTGGTATAATAAACTTGAAGCAGGGGAGGTAAAACTCCGCTATATTATCAATTTAGAGGCGATGTATTCATCTGATTCCACATCAAAAAAGGCAAAAGAAATAGAATTGGGCTTAAAGGCAAAGGGTCTTGAGAGTGTAAATGATTTATCTGATGACGAAGACGAATTAGACGAATTTGAAGAAGAATTTGAAGAAGAGGAAGAAAACGAATCAGAAGATGATTTATCATCTGATGAAGATGAAATGAATCGTAGTTCTTCTGGAACGCCATTATCAGTGATGGAGGACAATCTTCGTCCTGTAGTAGAGGAATTATTTACTCAAATCAAAAAAGCATATAACAAACTTGATAAAATTCAGCAAGAAAGATTAGAGTTATTATTTTCAGGTAAAAAAGCCGATGCTGCACTTGAAAAAAAGTATGAAAAAATCCGCGGTGATTTATTTGAACTAGTTACCAGAATTCGCCTAAACGATGAAAGAATATCCGAGATATTGGATAGTATGACAAAAAGAAATCGTTTATTGCTTGGTTTAGAGGGTAAATTATTAAGATTAGCCATATCTTGTAAAATAAAACACGATGATTTTTTAGAGCAATATGTTGATAATGAAGTCAATTCAAATTGGATAAAAAAGATTTCAAAAATTAAATCAAAATCGTGGGAGAAATTTGTATCAAATTATTCAAATGAAATTCAAAAAATTCAGTCGGAAATTATTGAAATAGCAAGGGAAACAGGCCTTCCAATTTCTGAATATAAAAGGGTTGTAGAGTTAGTTCGCAAAGGTCAAACAGAAATGGGCAATGCCAAAAGGGAAATGATAGAAGCGAATTTAAGACTTGTTATAAAATCGGCTAAAAAATATGCGAGTAGGGGACTCGGCTTAGAATTTCAGGATTTAATCCAAGACGGAAATATCGGATTAGTAAAGGCGGTTGATAAATTTGATTACAGATTAGGATTCAAGTTTTCAACTTATGCAACTTGCTGGATTCAACAGGGTATTTCTCGTTCTATATCGGACCAAGCCCGAACAATCAGGATTCCAGTCCATATGCTTGATAACATCAGTAAAATTCGTAAAGCATCTCGTCAGTTTTTACATAAAAACGGCAGAGAACCTACTGTTGAAGAAATTGCAAGAATGGTTTATATGCCAATAGCCAAGGTAAATAAAGCCTTAAAGATAAATCTAAAACCTATGAGTTTGGAAGCACCATTGGGCAGTGAAGACGACAGTTCAATTATTGATGTAATCCAAGATGAAAAAGCAGTTGATCCATTTACAGCAGCAACACAAAAGAATTTGCGTTCAATAGTTACATCAATTTTATCAACATTAGATCCAAAAGAAGAAAGGGTTCTAAGAGTCAGATTTGGAATGGGAACGAATCGCCGTTCAACATTGGAAGAAGTTGGCGAAGAACTCAGTTTAACTCGTGAGAGAATTCGTCAAATTCAACAAAAAGCGATTCAAAAATTAAAACATCCATCAAGGGCCAGAAAATTAAAAAGTTTCATAGAAGACTAAAATTTCAATAAGAGAGGAAGCCAAAATGAAAGAAATAAAACTATTTAACAAACTAACAAAAGAAGTTGATATTTTCCAACCAGTAAAAAAAGGTAAGGTTGGAATATACACTTGTGGTCCTACGGTTTATAGTTTTGCTCATATTGGCAATATGAGAAGTATGATTTTTGCGAATACACTTGTCGGAGTGCTTCATTATGCTGGTTATGATGTAAATTGGGTTGTAAATATCACAGATGTCGGCCACTTGAAAGGAGACGGCGATTTTGGCGAAGACAAAATGGAAAAAACTGCTCGTGAGGAAAATAAATCTATTTGGGACATAGCACATTATTATGAAGATGAATTTTGGAAAGACTGGGACAATTTGAATTTGATTCGTCCAACACATACTCCACATGCAACGGGATTTATCACAGAACAAATTGAGTTCATCAAGGATTTAGAAAAAAACGGCTTTACATATAAAACTAGCGACGGAATATATTACGACTCCACAAAATATCCTGATTATTCCAAATTATCTGGATTAAATATAGAAGGTCAAGAAGCAGGGTATCGTGTAGATATGGGCGAAAAAAAACACCCAGCAGATTTTGCTTTATGGAAGTTTTCACCAGAGGGCGAAAAAAGGCAAATGGAATGGGATAGTCCTTGGGGAGTTGGTTTCCCTGGGTGGTCCATTGAATGTTCCGCAATGGGAACAAGTTTAATCGGTGATAGGATTGATATTCACACGGGTGGCGAAGATGCGATTGCCGTTCATCACACTAACGAGAGGGCTCAAAACTTTGGCCGTTATGGTTGCGAAGTAGTCCAAAGATGGATACATGGCGGATTTTTAGTAAATTCTGGCGGAGCAAAAATGGCTAAATCATCTGGCAAATTTTTACGGGTCCAAACACTGATAGATGAAGGCTTTAACCCTTTATCATTTAAGTATTTATGCTTGACGACATATTACGGAAAACAACTTGCATATTCGGACGAGATAATGAAAAGTGCGGATAATTCTTATAAAAATTTATTAAAGCAAACACAAGCCTATGCTGATTTTGATAAGAATGCTAATTTGTCTGAAAAAGCAACTGAATTACTTGATAAATTTGAGAATGCTATATTTAATGACTTAAATATGGCGGTAGCCCTGACCGTTTTGCGAGAGGTTTTATCATCAGAAATTTCAAATGACGAGAAAGCAACTTTAATATCAAAAATGGACTCAGTATTTTGCTTAAAACTTTTAGAAAAAACAGCAATTGCAGATATTCCAGAAGAAATCAAACAACTTGCCGAACAAAGATTAGTGGCAAAAAAGAATAAAGATTTTGCTTTGGCTGATTCGCTCCGAAGTCAAATAACGGAATCGGGCTGGAAACTAATGGATACCCCTGACGGCTATAAATTAGAAAAATAATTCCATATTTTATATTATTTTTTCAGCAAACGACCGAGCCAAATCATCAACGGCTTCGTTCATTTCATCGCCATTATGGCCACGGACCCAGCACCAACAGAGTTTTCTACCATCAGCGAGAGCATCTAATTTTTCCCATAAATCGCGATTTTTTACAGGCTTTCCAGTAGATGCTTTCCAGTGATTTTTTTTCCAATTTTTAATCCAAGAAGTCATACCATTTTTAACATATTCGCTATCAGTATGAATCGTAATTTCTTCATCAGAATGGAAATGTTCCAGAACAGCAACGACAGCCGATAGTTCCATTCGGTTATTTGTAGTTTCTAATTCTCCGCCAGATTTTTTAAGTATTTTTTCGTCATCTTTTGCGATAAAGCCCCAGCCTCCAGCACCTGGATTTCCAAGACAAGATCCGTCAGTCCAAACAATAATTTTTTTTGCCATTTGTAATTCCTCTTTAATTGTGTTATAATTGATTATAACATAAAAAAGAGAGGAATGCAAAATGACTTTTAGAAAATCCGAATTACAGCAAATGGCAGATGCGGTCCGAGTCTTATCAATTGATATGGTTCAAACAGCGAATTCAGGACACCCAGGGGCACCTCTTGGAATGGCTGATATAATTACGACCATTTATGCGAAACATCTTCAATTTGACCGAAAAAATCCGACATCGGATTACAGAGACAGATTTATATTATCGGCGGGCCATGCGTCAGCAATGTTATATTCAGTTTTGCATTTAGCGGGTTATAAAATATCACTAGAAGATTTGAAAAGTTTTAGACAAGCGGGCTCAATTTGTGCTGGCCACCCAGAAGTGAATCAGTCAATCGGAATTGAGACTACAACAGGTCCTTTGGGTCAGGGTTTTGCGACCGCCACAGGAATAGCACTTGCTATGAAAATCAAAGAGGCAAGAAATAAAAAATATCCAAAAAATCATACTTATGTTTTAGTTTCGGACGGCGATTTAATGGAGGGGATTTCCAGCGAAGCGATGTCATTTGCAGGGCATTATAATTTGAATAATATGATAGTAATTTGGGATAATAATAAAGTATCTATTGACGGCAATACCAACAAGACCACAAGTGATAATATAACAAAAAGATTTGAGTCATCAAACTGGAATACTATATCAATCAACGGCAATGATATTGACGAAATAGACAGGGCGATTAAAACAGCAAAACAATCTAAAAAACCTACATTTATAGCGGCTCGCACTACGATTGGATTGTATTCTAAAAATGCTGGAACATCGGCAGCCCATGGCAGCCCTCTGGACGAAAAAGACTATTTATCAATTCGGAAAAAACTCGGCTATGGAGACTTAAAAAAATTTGAAGTTCCAAGTGAAATAAAAAAACTCTGGTTAAAAACTGGGACGAAATTACCTGTGGTAAAAACGGAAAAAATACGGGTGCCTGAAATTGAAAAACAGACATCAAAAGTCAGTGAATATTTTGTGAAAAAAGGTGAGCCTCTTGCGACAAGAGCATCAAGTAAAATCGTATTAGATTTTGTTATGAAAAAAATTGCGAAAGAAGTCGTCGGTGGCAGTGCAGATTTAACTGGAAGTGTTGGAACATTTACAGATTATTCGCAGGACATAACCGCAAAAGACTATTCTGGAAATTACATCAGATTTGGAGTCCGCGAGCATTTAATGGCTGCCGCAATGAATGGTTTAAGTTTATCAGGATTAAAATCCTATGGCGGAACATTTTTAATTTTTTCAGATTATATGAGACCAGCGATTCGTTTATCTGCTTTAATGAAGCAACCAACGATATATATAATGACTCACGACAGCCTAGCCTTGGGGGAAGACGGTCCAACACATCAACCTGTGGAGCAACTAACATCATTTAGGGCAATGCCAAATATAAATGTATTCAGACCAGCCGATGCGATAGAAGTTGCGGAATCTTGGGATTTAGCATTAAAGTCAAATGAAACTCCGTCAATTTTATCACTCAGTCGTCAAAAATTACCTTTAATTCGCAAAGATTTTGGGACGAATAAAACCGCAATGGGAGGCTACATTTTAAGCGAAGCAAAAGGTGGTTCAAAAAACAGAAAAATCACATTATTAGCAACAGGTAGCGAAGTATCATTGGCACTTGAAGTAAAAAAGATTTTAGAGTCAAAAAAATTCGGAACGGCAGTAATATCAATGCCTTGTATGGAATTATTTGATAAGCAAAAGCAATCATATTGCGACAAAGTTTTAATGCCGAACGATTCGTTTATCTTGGCAATAGAAGCGGGGACAAGCCTTTCGTGGTATAAATACACAGATGCGATAATGGGAGTTGATGAATTCGGAGAATCAGGTAAGGGCAATGAAGTTATGGATTTATACGGCTTTAATGCTGATTTTATAGCCGAGAGATTGATAAAAATATTGAGAAAATAAAATGGAAAATTATAT
>CAZEWI010000005.1:0-13711 GCA_964514455.1 uncultured Bacteroidales bacterium
AACTTGGAGGGCAGCAGCCGAGGATTGTTGTCAAGCAAAAGGACTTCGCTAATGAAAAAGAAATATATTATTTTAACATCTATTTTGGTTGCCTTGATTGTCGGAGGAATGACCTTTTATTTAACTATGAAAAAACCTTTAAGTTCTGGCTCTTTGAATGATTGGAAAGAAGCCTCTGTTAAAAAGAGGAAGGCTTTTGTTGATGAAATTATGGTGTCTCATTTTGGAAATGAAAATGTTAAGATATCAGAACAAAGACAAGAAAATTATTCAAAATCTATTTATGAATGTCTTGATACAATGTCATCTTCTGTTGATGAACCAGAAGATAAATCAATTGAAGATGCAACTTCTCTTTGTATTCTTGGCATAATGTTAAAGGAAAATTTCAAATAAAAGGTCGCAATTTGCGACTTTTTTATATTATAATTTTTTATAGGAAATTGATAAAGGAGGTAATAAATTTTCAATCTCTGGTATATTAAACCATTTTAACGGAATTTTTATACTATTATTTTGACCGGCGGAAAACTTTTCTAAAACTTCATCATTTTTTGCATTTATCAGTTTTTCTAGTTTTACAATTATTTTTTTCTCGGATTTTGGTGGCAAAAATACAATTTCATCACCAGTTTTTAATTCATTTCTCAATTCAAAAATCATATTTTCATTTTCATAACCAATAACGACACCAGCATTAGCAAAATCAGATTTAGATTTTGTAGTCTCAAAATTCGTTGCGGTTGGTTTCAGAACTCCATCAAAGAAAGCATCTGTATAACCACGAGTTTGAAGAACAAGTAAATCTTTCATATACTCATCACTATTAAAATCATCAGGATTTTTTTGCCAATTATCAATTGCATTTCTGTAAGCACGAACAACAGTTCCAACATAATATTCGCTGCGATTACGACCTTCAATTTTTAACGAATTCGGCTTGGATTCTAAAACTTCGCTTAAACGAGGCATTAAACACAAGTCTAAAGCATTCATAATATAAGCCCCACGATTATCTTCTTCCAAAGGCATAATCGTTCCAGTCTCTGGATTTTCTAGCAAGACATTGTATTTCCAGCGGCATAACTGAGCACAAGATCCACGATTAGCAGGGCGACCAGTAATAAAATTAGACATTAGACAACGACCGGAATAACTCATACACATAGCACCGTGAACAAAAATTTCCAATCCCATATTCGGACACTTTTCGCGAATATCACAGAACTCATTATGAGAGACTTCACGAGCCAAAACACAAAGACTAGCCCCTTGATTTTGCCAAAATTGGACCGTTTTAGCCGAGCATATATTGGCCTGAGTTGAAATATGGAGGGCTATATCGGGAAATGTTTGTTTTGCCCACATAAAGACCCCTGGATCAGATATAATAAGTCCATCAGGGTTTATTTTCTTTATAGTTTCTTCAACTGTGGAAAAATTTTTATAATCTCTTTCGTGAGCAAATAAATTAAAAGCAATATATAACTTTTTATTGTGCTTGCGAATAAATTTAATACCTTCAAGCATATCGTCCATATTCATTTTAGCACGAGTCCGAAGAGAAAATCCTGGGAGACCAGCATAAACAGCATCAGCACCATATAAAATTGCGGTCTTTAATCCTTCTAATGTGCCAGCAGGGGCGAGTAATTCTGGTATATTTTTCATAATTTCATACTCCATTTATTTAATTTATTTCATTATCGTTCATATTTTTTATAAATCAATAAAAAAATCGCCATAACAGGCGACTTAAATGGTGCCGGCAGCAGGATTTGAACCCGCGACCTACTGATTACAAATCAGTTGCTCTACCAACTGAGCTATGCCGGCCGATTGACAAGTGCCTTTATAATACACTATTATTTTTATAAAATCAAGCATAAAAATATACTTGCAGGAACTTTTTTTATATGATATAATATTAGCAAAAGAGAGAGAACTTATGAAACAAAAAAAAGTTATATTCGCATCAATTTTAACAATGTTGGTTGGTTGTCCTTTGATTTCTGCTGATTTTCCGACAAATAGCCAGCAAAAATCTCTAATTTCCAGTTCTCTTATTGACAGTGTATCGTCTTACTCTAATAACCCTTATTATAATAAGAACTATCCTTTATCTATACCAAGGGTTCTTACTGTGTCAGGGACGGATTTAACATCAAAAGACTGCCAAAACACTGTTTCTTCTTTGATTTATTCTTATTGTAGTTCTCACAATGTATGCCAAAATGTCAGTGAAAGTGATATAAATTACATAATTATGACTCAATTGGCTAATTATAAAACAGCAGACTATACAAAATGTCAGGGGTATATTTTAAGTGAATTTAAGAATTATAAAAATTCAGCCTCATTAAAAACAAATACAAATGCTTTTCCTATATCGTCTAGTTTTCCAACTAATGGTGTAAATACTGCTATCGCCGGATTTCCAACTAGCGGGGGCAAAGAATCTTTTAATGAAGATTTTCCTGAAACCTATGCTACCAGCCGTAGTTTTGCTCAAAAGCGGTCTGAAATTATATCAGATGCTGCAAAATATAAAAATGATACATACTCTGATATGCCTAGTTTTAAAACAACATACCGCGAAGAATCCCAAAAGTCCCAAATTGAGTACCTTAAACGTATTTGCGAAAGTACTTATTCGGCTTATTGGCCAGGAACTTGTGCAGATGGTGAAAAACCGGTATTTTTTGAAGGCAATGCTGAGTATGCCATTAAAGTTTATAATCAAACAAAGGCTGATGGTTCAATGAAATTGAGTTTTGATACTTATATGCGGTATAATAATATGGAAAGTGGTGATAATTATGCTTTTGATTGGTGTAGATGTGTTAAAAATGATGGAAATCCGTCATCAGAACAATCCAAAGAATCAAATAATGGCGGGAATGATGGCAATGAAAATCCTGGAGTAAATCCATCTGAAAAAAAAACAGCTAATGTATCTTTTTATTATTATGTTATGCTTTTAAGACAAGGAAGTTTAGTTGGACCAGATAATAAGGTCACATCTAAGTATAAAAACAAAATATCTTATGTTGAAAACAATACTGATGGAATTTTTTATATTCCAGAATTCACTCTCTCCGCCGACCAAAAAGATACTCTTGGTGTTCATGGAAATCTTAATGATATGGGTATTGGCGATGGATCTTTAGGACATTATTGTTTTAATTTGAATGACCGAGGAAATGATAATGATATTTTGAACATTGCAATTAGAAATATAGGGATAGTGAATAACCAAAATATAAATACAACCGATTCTTCAGAAGGTAGTGATTTTTTTGTTCATGATGGAAAACTTAGTGATTTCAGACAACTTATGTCAAAACACTGGGGTCTGGTTGTCGGAGGACTCGTGATAGTAGCAGGTGTTGTTGTTGCTATATTTGTTCCGCCTGCGGGGGCAAGTATGGTTGTTGCAGGTGTTAGTTTATCTGCTGTTGGGGCTGTTGCTGGGGTTGCTGTTCTTGGTGGGGTTGGAATTATTTCATTTTCTCAGGAACATGTTTCTAAAATGACGGAAGACGAATTAAAAAAGATGTATTCAAGTGTTCCTGATAATTTTTATGCTCTTTTATTTGCAGACCAAGGAAATGAGTATGCACAAGGAACTCCTATCAGATTTGATAGCAGAGAATCGGCTCGTAAGTTTGTAAAATCCTTAACAAATGAAATAAATTCAATTCAGTCAAATAAAGACTTTAAAGCCAGTGCTGGTTTTGGAGTAAAAACAGGCTATGATAAAAATCAAAGGTGTCGTTTTGATGCTTATATTATAACTAAATATATTATTGAACCACCGTCGGGCGAACAAGCAAAATTATATTATCAGATAAATCCTCAGGACATTTTCCGTGTATATAAATATGGATCTCCCTCTGATAATTAGTTTCAAATTAAACCAATAAATAAACAACCGTGCCAACTAGAAAGAATGGGGCATAAGGTATTTGTTTTGTTTTATATTTATAAGAATACAGCCCTGATAGTATTGCCGAAATTACAACCGCTATTGTAAAACCCGTTATACCTAACCAAAGACCTCCCAATGCCAATAATTTTAGATCTCCTCCACCAATTGAATCTTTTGATTTTTTATAAAGTATTATACCAATTAAAATAGGTAAAACATAACCTAAAACTCCTGCTATGGCTGACTCTGTGCCACCTCCTGAAATCCAAGGTAAATCATAAGAAACTAAAAAAGATAATAACATCATAGGAATAGTTAAAACATCTGGAATTATATTGGTTTTCCAATCTATAACTGAAGCAACACTCAAACAAAATATAAATAAAATTAGACTAACTGCCGTCATTAGAGATAAATCAGGATAGCGAAAAAGCAGCAATCCAGTAATAATAACCATTAATGCAGAAGAAAAAATCTGTAATTGGAAATTAGATTTTTCAATCTTTTCTTTTTGGCAAATTACATCAATCCAAGTTCCTGGGTATCTCAAAATGATTCGTTTTGAAAGTGGCAATATAAAAAATCCAAGCAATCCAGCAATAATAATAGATAATAAAATTATCATAATAATCTCCTTTATTTTCGGCATTATAAAAATCTTTCTAGTAAAATGCAATAATTAAAAAATACTATTGACTATTAGATTATTTTTGTTCTATAATTCCATAAAATAAAGGGGATTTACTATGGCCTGGACAGATGCAGTACTTAAAAAATTAAAAAAATACTATGAAAAGGGTATGCCTACTAGTGAGATTGGAGAAAAACTTGGTTTTTCTAAATCGTCTTGGTTGGAATACAACTGAAAAAAAGGCAAAAAAACCTGTAAAACAAACACCAAAGATTGAAAAAAAGGTTAAATTATCTCCAAAAGATTTGGCTATTAAACAGGCTCTTGCCCTTGCTAACCTTAAATCCGACCAGTGTCGTTGGCCAATAGGGGAACCAGGGACAGAGGGCTTTCATTTTTGTGGAAAAAAACTTGATATTCCAGGTAAGCCATATTGCTTTGAACATTGCACTGTCGCATATTCTTTAACAAAACCAAAAGACTTAAAGAAAAAGGCTTAAATTATGGCAGATAAATTTGAAATTATTCCAATAAATCGTTCCGAAAGTTCGTTAAAAGAGATTCATATTGTTTTTAAGGATTTGAATTTTACGGGATATTACTGGAAAAACGATTCGCTTTTATTTGTTATAGATAAATCACTTGATGAAATTAGCCCTGATTTTCGTTTAATTATAAATCCAGATACTGAAAATCCTGACAAAAAGTGGGATTCAATTCTTAGCGGTGATTACAGATTAAATTTAGAAACTATCCGCCCTAAACAGAATAATAAATATCAAAAATTAGATATTGAATATTTTGGACTAGCTCTTTATGAAAAGTTTATCTCGGTTTTGTCTTCGGATTCCAAGAATTCTAAATATCTAAATGACTTGTATCAAAAACTTTTATCTTTGAAAATCAGAAATTCAGTAGAAAACACTCAAAAAAGAATTGAGGAATACGAATCTGATGTTTCAAAATCAAACGAGACTATTAAAAAGACTCAAAAAACCATTGAAAAATTAAACGATACGATTACTTTTTTTTCCGAAAGACTTGCCAATCAAAAAATTGCCTCTAAAAAAGATTCTAGTGCTGAAATGGCTGAAAAAATATCTAAAACCGAGGACAATGTTTCTAGGAATAAGTCAAAGTTATCAAAATCTAATGTCCGATTAAAAAAGGCAATCAAAAGATTTGAAACTGCCACCAAGGATTTAGAAGATACAAAGAATAGACTTAAATTATTATCTAAATTATCAAAAAACATAAAAGAGGGGGATCTTATGGATGACGTAAATCAAAATAATGGGGTTGAACCTATTATAGAACAAGAACCATCTATTACAAATTCTGAAACTGCTGGAAATCCCGTAAGTTTAGACGAAAAATCACAGGAAATTTCTATTGATAATCCTTTTGCATTACCTGAACCTGTTTTAGAAAGTGAAAAAATCTCTGTTGAAAAACCAGAGGCTACACACATCACTAATAATTTTAGCACTATGAATAATTATGTAAATGAACCCACGATAAGTTCTAAATCCATTGAAGATTTTACTGCTCCTATTGATGAAAAAACCGAGGAGCAACTTAAAATTTTTGAAACAAACTCAGCACAGATAAAGCCTTTACCTTTCAAAGATGAAAAACACGATGAATCTTTTATAAAAACATTTACTTATTATGGCCTATTGATTGTGCTTATTTTGCTTTCAATTTTAACCTTAGACATTTATAAAAGAAAATTTCTTGATAAGCCAGAGGTTATATCTGCTAGTCAGCAAGAGTTTATTGATTATAATGTTGAAGCCGAGCAATATATTGACGAAGAGCCTGTTATTGAAGAAGAAGTTCAAGTTTCAGCACCAAATGAAGAGGAGGCAATTGAATCTGAATATCTTGAGGCTGAAATTATTGAGACTTTTCCCGAACCAGAACCAGAGCCTGAGATTGAGCAAAGAAAACGTATTTATAATTTACAACCAGCAGAAATGCCTGATTATGATAATGCAGAAGTTCGCTCTGCCACAGAAAAAGAGCCTTTTTCTGTTGAAGGCCCAGAAATACTGAATTAAGATTTTAGTCTGTAATTTTTACGATTTTATTGTCTGAAGCACCACTATTTAGGTATTTTTGTGATAATTCTTCAATATAGTCTTTTGAGTGATTTTGAATTAGTTCTATATGATGTTCTAAAGTTTTAATTTCTGATAATTCGTTATTTAATGCAAGTTCTTGGTTGTTTATTCTGTAAGAGTTTTTCATGGCTCTGACAAGGTTGTTTTCCCCGAATAATAATTGAAAAGCAAGAAATATGCCGATTGCAAATAGAACAAAACCTAGGAAACCAGACCAGCCGGCAAAAGTTCCTTTAATTAAAAATTTCGTAAATTGTTTGACTTTTTTCCACATAATAGTCATTATATCATAAAACAAACAAAAAAACTAATAAAATTATGAAAAAAATAAAACTATCTGATGATTTATTTATTGAGAATCCTGTTTTTCTCGCTCCGATGGCGGGGGTATCTGATAAGCCATTTCGCCAAATAATAGGGGGATTTTCCAAAACACCAATGATTACAGAAATGATTTCCAGTCATAGTTTAGTTGAGGCATATAAAATAAATAAAGCAAAATGTTTAAGAAATTTTGATAGATATGATGATGAGTATATGACCGGCGTTCAGATTTTTGGAGCAAAACCAGAAATTATGGCTGAATCCGCAAAAATTATTGAGGGGCTTGGGGCTAAATGGATTGATATAAATATGGGTTGTCCTGTTCCAAAGGTTGCAACTCGTGCAAAAGCAGGTGCATTTTTAATGCAAGATCATAAATTGGCAGAAGAAATTATTATTGCGGTAAAAAATGCAATTTCAATTCCTCTTACTGTAAAAACCAGACTGGGTTGGGACGATTCCAGTTTGAATGCTTATGATTTAGTTAAAATATCCCAAGACAACGGAGTTAGTTTTGTTATGATTCATGGACGAACCAGATCTATGGGATATTCAGGAAATGCTCGTTGGCTAGAAATTGATGAAATTGCAAAAAAATCATCTATTCCAATAATCGGCAATGGGGATATTATCGGACCAGAATCTTTTGAAAAATCTATTGCTTTTTCTAGTATTTCTGGGGTTGCTATTGCCAGAGGAGCAATGGGAAAACCTTGGATTTTTTCAGAAATTTCAGATAAGGATTTTGTAATTTCTAAAAGCAAAATCACGGACACTGTATTAGAGCATTTAGATTTGTCTCTATCTTATTACGGTCTAAAAATAGGGCTTTTTAATTTCAGAAAACATCTTGCTTGGTATTCAAAGGGGTTGGACCGTTCAAATGAATTCAGGACAAGAATAAATTCCATTCAAGATATTGCTCTTTTGAAGAATGAAATTAAAAATTTCTTTTAATATCTTGATGTTTTGTGTTGATATTTCGGAAAAATAGTTTTAGACTATTTTTGTAATAAATAAAAATAAAAGGGATTAAAAAATGTCAGAAAAAAATTTAACTGCCGGAGAAATCTTAAAAAATGCTAGACTAAAATCCAGAAGAAGTCGCGAATTACCTACCATAGCAAAAAAATTATGTATCCGAGAGGAATACTTATCTGGACTTGAAGATGGCGATTATTCTAAATTTCCTGAAACTATATATATCGTTGGCTTTGCCAGAAATTATGCTATGGAACTTGGCTTAGATCCTGATGAGATTGTTGATATGATAAAAAAAGAACTTGGAATTACAAAATCTCCCGAGGATACAATTGTAAAAGATGAACTCGCCGCAGAAGAAGAGATTGAAAAAAAAGATGTTTCTTTATTTGACTTAAATGTTCGCGATTGGAAAAAATTTAATTTTGGCAAAAAATATATTTTACCATTATTTAAGAATAAAAAATATTTAACTATTTTTATTTCTTTTTTATTCTGTTTAATTTTGTCCATTTGGATTATATCTGCCTTTGTTGGTAATTCTGATGTGTTAAAAGATTCTGAGTCTAGCCAAAATGAAAGTGTTCTAAATGCTTTGACAGCCCCTTCTTTTTCAATGCCTGTAAAAAATGAATATGGGTCAGAGAATAAATCAGAATCAGATTTTGCTATTCAAGCGACAGAAGAAACATGGGTTAAATTAGAGGGTAAAAAAAGTAGAGATGTCTTATTTTCCAGAGTTTTAATGCCTGGTGATGTTTATTATGCCCCAAAAGAAAGTACAAATCTTTTGACTGTGGGTGATGCATCGGGGATTACTATTTATTTACACGGACAAGCAATGCCTCCTATCGGCGGTAAAAATGTCAGACTTTCTCAGATTCCACTAATTCCTGAAACTTTTGCTATAAATAACAATTCAAAGGAGCAATAAATTATGGCCGACTTAAAACCAGTAAAACCGCTTTCTGGATTTATTGAATTATCTCCTGAAAAACAAAGAGTTTTTGATTATGCTGCGAATAAAATTAAAAAAGTTTTTGAAACAGCCGGTTTTGTTCATTTAGACTTACCCGCAATTGAAAGGGCCGAAGTTCTCGGGGGGGGAAGCGATGAAGTTTCAACCCAAATATACTTTTTTGAAAAAGGTGATACAAAAATGGGACTTCGCTATGACGGCACAATTGGCTTTGCTCGTTATATAGCGGGGCACCAACAGGGGATATTCTTTCCTTTTCGTTCATATCAATTTGCCAAAAACTATCGCGGAGAAAGACCTCAAAAGGGCCGTTATCGTGAATTTTACCAAATGGATATTGATATAATTGATGAAAACTCATTATCTGAAAATTATGATGCTGAAATTATAAAGGTTATGTCGGACGGCTATGCCTCTATATCTGATTTAATTGGTGAGGTTGTGGTTAGAATAGGATCTCGCTCATTTTGGAACACGGCTTTTAATTATATGGAATTAGATTCAAATAAATCCAATGACTTATTTGTTTTAATTGATAAAAAAGATAAACTTTCCGACGACGATTTCAGACTCAGCCTAATTGATTTGATAGGGGAGAAAAAATCCGAGGAGGTAATCGCTTTTTTAAGCACGGATTATTCAAAAATCAATACTAAAAACAACGAAATAAAACTAGAAATTGATAAATTAAATCAATTTGAAAATAAATTAAAGGCTTTGGGACTAAAAAATTATAAAATTGACCTATCAATTATGCGAGGCCATGGATATTACACCGGAGTAGTGTTTGAATTCTTTTTGAAAAATTATCCGGAAATGTCCGCTATCGGAGGCGGGGGCAGATACGAGAATTTATGCGAAAGATTCTCAAAAAAACAATTTATTGGGGTCGGCGGAGCAATCGGATTTTCTAGAATGATGGTGGCTCTTTTGGATGAGGATAAAATTAAAACAGACACATCTTTTGCCGATGTTACTTTATTGATTATGAACGATAATTGTCTTAAATATAGCCTTGAAATAATTGAAGAATTACGAAAAGCAAACGTAAAAACAATCCCGTTCTTAGATACGGATAAAAAATTCAAAAAACAAATGGAATTTGCCAATAAAATCAATGCTAAATTTGCCATAATTATAGGAGAATATGAGGTTAAAAACAATCAGATTTCCTTAAAAAATATGAAAACAGGCGAACAAAAGACACTAACAATGAAAGATGCTTTGGCGGAAATTTTGAAATAAAGGGTAAATTATGTCATTAAAGCAAAAACTCAACGATATTAAACAACATTTTGATTTTATTAGTAAATCTATTATGAATCCGGATTTATCTTCAGCGGAAATTGTTAAACTAAATAAAGAATATAGTCGCTTAAATGAGATTATGCCTGTTGTAAATGAGTATTTCTCAACCGAGCAGGCTATTATTGACGCCAATGAAATGCTAAAGGACCCTGAAATGAAGGATTTTGCCGCAGAGGAATTACACAAAGCAAAGAACAGGCTACCCGAATTAGAGCAGGAATTAAAGATTTTACTACTCCCAAAAGACGAAGCAGACGATAGAAGTGCAATTATTGAAATCCGTGCTGGTGTTGGAGGCGACGAGGCAGGGCTTTTTGCTGGAGATTTATTCAGACAATATAGTTCTTATGCCGAGAGAAAGGGTTGGAAAATTGAGATTTTAGATGTAAATCCTATATCTTTGAACGGATATAAGGAAATAGTTTTCCGAGTTATAGGGAACGGAGTTTATGAAAGATTAAAGTTTGAATCAGGCATTCACAGAGTTCAAAGAGTCCCTGAAACTGAGGCCAGCGGCCGAATTCACACATCGGCAGTGTCTGTTGCTATTATGCCCGAAGCAGAAGAGGTTGATGTCCATATAGAAGAAAAAGATCTCCGTATTGATATTTTTAGAGCCAGCGGAGCAGGCGGCCAACATGTGAATAAAACCGATTCTGCGGTTAGAATTACTCATATTCCTACTGGAATTATTGTTCAGTCCCAAGATGAACGCTCACAAATACAAAATAGACAGTCAGCAATGGCTGTTTTAAGAGCCAAATTGTATGAAAAAGAAAGAGAAGAACTTGCTTCAAAACGAGATCAATCCAGACGGCAAATTGTTGGCTCCGGAGACCGTTCCGAAAAAATTAGGACCTACAACTTCCCAGAATCAAGGGTTACAGACCATAGAATTAAATTGACTTTATATAAACTTGATGACATTTTAGCGGGCGGAATTGCTTTAGATCAAATGATTGATGCACTAATTACTGCTCATCAATTGGAGTTATTATCAGCAACAAATGAAGAACTATAAAAACCTCTTTGAATTAAACAAACCCATAGTGATGGTGGGTTTGATGGGTGCTGGAAAAACTTCTATTGGCAGAATGTTGGCCAAAAAGTTAGATATTCCATTCATAGATTCAGACCAAGAAATTGAGCAAGCCGCCGGCTGCTCTGTGGTTGATATATTTTCAATGTATGGTGAAGAAGAGTTCAGAAGGGTTGAAAAACGTGTAATTGAGAGGATTTTTTCCGCTCCGCCATACTTAAAAGTTATATCCACGGGAGAGGGGGCTTTTATCACTGAAAGCACCAGAAAACTAGTAATTCAGAATGCTATTTCCATTTGGCTAAAAGCAGATTTAGACCTTTTAGTTAAGAGAACAAATTTTCGTAATACGAGACCTCAATTATTGAATACCGATTCGAAGGAAATCCTTGGAAAACTAATAAAAGAACGCTACTCAATTTACTCCGAAGCGGACATTTCTGTTGAAACAAAAGATGAAAATCTACAAAAGACTCTTTCTAACACTATAAGTTCGTTAAAAAATTATATTATTTCAAATAAATAAATGCCCTTTTTATGTTTTTAGTTTAAGAAAAATAGGGGATAGATTTCCGTGAAATTTTCTCCGTGAAATAGTGGTTTCGTGAAATAAGCCGTGAAATAAGGATATTTTTGTGAAATAAGCCGTGAAATAAGAGCCTCCTAAAATACCCGTGTCTTAGTTCTTTATATCACCAGCATTTATCTTTTTATTATGTTTTTAATTTTTATAGAGACAGATGTAAAAATAATCTCGTTTATAAATGAAAAAATATAAATCTTGGTCCTTTTAAGTCTTTAACCCCAACTATAACTAAAATCACCCACCGAACTCGGTTGTTGTAAATAACTATACATAATATACATTATGCGACATATATATAAGGTTCGGAGGGGTGGTGTTTTTAGCAAAAGCCCTTTCATTCTGTGGGTTTTAACAAAACTAACTTTCTAATTTAATTTTTGTAATTTTTTAGATCTATCTTCTTTTATCTCATTTTTTATTTTTTTATTATAAATTTCCGCTTGCTCTATTTTTTGATGTATTTTGGGATTTGTATTATTTTTCATTTTTTTGTGTTTTTCTTGTAAATTTTGTTATTTTATCGTTTTTTTTGGGATTTTTCCTTATTTTCTGCGGGTTTTAAGCATTTTGTATAAAAAAATGCTATTTTTTAGATTTGCTAACTCTAAATGTATTTTTCAAAATGCTTTGTTTTCTAGCATTTTTTGGCTATGCCTTTGTTTTAGTTGCCGTTTTTGATTTTTTATGACCAAGGGGGTTGTGTTTATATTGAACGGGTTAGATGAGGGTTCCAATATTGCGGATCAATGACAAAGGCGGATTGACACCCCCTCCTGAAATTGCTGTGCAATTTCGCCCCCCCCCTCTGGCGATGGAGAGGGATAAGTGAATGTTGAAATGGATTCCACGGCAGGCGAAGCCTGCCTCTGAATAACAGAAATTTTTCAAAATTTCTTAGGAATAATGATGTATTTGATGGATTCTGAGCAAAGCCCAGAATGACAGGGTTTAAATGATTCTAGTAAGGATAAACGAAATTCGCCGAATAAATCGGCGAATTAAATCATATAGAGTTAAACAAATACTTTATATCGGTTTTATTACTTAGTGTTGTTGTTATTATTACTCAATACTGTTGATAGTTTTTTATTTTTTCTGGTTTCTTTTATATCAATTACTATATTTAATGCTGTTTCATAAATGGGAAAATCATCTATGTTTTTCGCATCTGTAGCAATGTTATTTGATAATTTTGATATTTTTGTTAAAGACTTAAAATTGTTTTTAGGTGATTTTAATGCTACTTTTAACACACCTAAAATTTTTGAATTAAATCTGTATTTTTGATCGTTTTGTAAATCCTGTAATATATCACATATATCACACAGCCCTTTTGAATCGCTTTTTGGAATTCTTCTTAAACACTCGTTTATCATAGCGTTCCCAAAGAATAACGAATCGGATATATTATTAAATCTTAAAAATATTGGATTGTTGTTCGCTTTCATTTTTGACTCCTTTATTTTTTATATTGTTTTTAGCAGACCACAATATAAGACTATTTTCAAATAATTCAAGTGAAAATTTTAATCGTTTTTATTTTTTCTTAATAATTGGAAAAAATCTTTCAGCATTTTTGATGATTCTTCTGCTCTATCGTCATTGATTTTTGTAATTTTAGGCTTCCAAAGATGTTTATCTGTTTCAAATACCCTTGCATTATGTAAAATGCCTCCGCCTTTTTCATCAGCCGCTAAAAAGACTATCTCTTTAATCCGAGATAAAGAAATCGCAGTAGCACACATCGCACATGGCTCCAAACTGACAAAAATTGTGCAATCCGTTAGAAATTTGCTTTTTTTTCTC
>CAZEWI010000005.1:13721-22934 GCA_964514455.1 uncultured Bacteroidales bacterium
GCCCTGCTAATCGCAAGGATTTCCGCATGCTTTGTAGAATCTTTTTCTATTTCTACCCTGTTTTCAGCACTTGAAATCACCGTCCAGTCGCCGTTTTTTGTTTTTTGAGCAACTACCGCCCCTATTGGAACATCTTTGTGTTTAATGGCTTTTCTGGCCGCTAAAAGACATTCTTTTATCGGATCGGTCTTATCTTTCTTGAATAAAAACATTGAAATGCCCTTTTTTTGTGTTATAATCTTTTTATATAAAGCAAAGGTTTTCAAATTGCAAGTTTTATCTGGAAAATACAGAGGAAAATCACTCTCTTGGCCAAAATCTGCCCGCCCTACTTCTATGCGAGCAAAAGAGGCCCTATTCAATACATTATTTTCCATGTCTTTGACTGATATTGGCTTTGTCTGGGATGCATTTTCTGCTAGCGGAGCTATCGGAATTGAGTTCCTTTCTCGCGGTTGGGCAAAATCTGTCCTGTTCTCTGATATTGATAAAAAAGCCGTGGAAATTATTGAGAAAAATCTGAATGGAATGTCCTTTGAAAATGCTTCCTATGAAGTCGTCTGTAATTCCGCTCTGAACCTCGTCAAAAAAGGTGGTGCGGCAGATTTGATTTTTATTGATGCTCCTTATTCCAAATTGAATCTGGTGGAAAATCTGTTGTCGGATTTATTAAAAGCAAATTATAACTCGTTGATTATTGTTGAAATTGAGTCCTCTATCCCTTTGCCTAGAATTATATTTGATAATTTCAAAATTATTAAAGACAAGTCCTATGGACGAGCAAGATTTTTATTTATTCGCAAAAGTATTTAATTATTTACAACTCCCATTTGCCGGACTGTATTTTGTTCCAGATGGACAGCATGCGGCAATTGTCTCCCCATAAGGAACATAACCAGTTGTCGGATCCGTAGATAAAACATTTCCATTATTGTCAAATGCTGTGTCGGTAGTTGATTTACAAAACTCATTCTTTGTTGATTGACATTCACTACCATCAGTATTTTGTGTAAATAAATAAACAACCGAAATGGCATTTCTCGTTTTTGTACATGTAACACCTGTTTGAGTATATCCTTCTGTTCCGCCATCGCCCGAACAAAAACTATCAAATGAATCGCTATCCCAATGACATAGTCTTACACATGTCGTATCTTTTTGTATTCTTGAATATTTGTAATTGACTGTAAGTCCTGTTGTTGTTCCATCTACTATTTGTGTTCTAGAACAATTGTTAAAATCTAATGTTTGATTCATTGTGCTTTGGTTCGGTGTTTCACATACAGAGAAATCAAATAAACACATATTTGCACTTGATGAACTAGCCGTGCAAGAACTCGTGTTAAATGTGTATAATGTTGTGTCTCCATTTTCGTCTGGGGCCGTTTGGCAATATGAACTAGCCTCAAAATTGTTCTGATTGTCCAATGTGCAATTATATGCTGTAGCAAATGCTGTCATATTTATATCACAACTCACTGAACAGGTTTGATTCGCGGAATTATTACTTAATGTCCATGTTACATAATTATCTTGGGTGTTTGTTGTGGTATTATTTGAATCTGTAATCGCTAATGTGGTTAAACAATTATTACTTTTTGACCAAACTGAATCCGATTCGCAATATGAACTAGCCAATAAAGTACAACTGCTTTTGGTATTTTGTGCACATGCTTCCCCGTTTGTAAAGGTATATAATGTTTGGTAATTTGTTGCAGTATTTGTTGTTGCACATGTGTATTGATTATTTACTGGTGCTGGTGTCGTTTCTAAGCCACATAAAGTTTGTATATCGCCCGCATTCCATTCACATGATACAGAACAACTAGTCTCGGTTGGGTTTGTTAAAGTATATGTTTGACCTATATTTGAGTTGCTATCGTTTATTAAACATTGTTGATATGTTTCGCCCTCTACTTCTTGCCAAATAGCACCAGTTCCGCAGTATGTGGTCGCCAATTTTGAACAATTTGATTCACAACTCTGATTTATTGAATTATAACTTGTTCCACTAACACAACAGGCTTCTAATTCTGTAGTCAGTGTATTATTATAACCTGCGGTTGTTCCTTCTGGACATGATGTTTCTGTTGTTATTGCACAGCCTGTTTCGTTATATCTGTATGTTTTTACCAAATTTTTAGAGTTTGTTATCCCTGTGTTTGGAGATACTGAAATTGAGCAGGTGTTAGATGTCAATCCCTGATCACATAATGTCGCGCTTAAATTGTCCCAGCCGGTTATTTCACAAGTTGCACTACATGTGTTTCCTCCCGAGATGAAGGTTTGAGTCTGGCCTAAAATTACCGTTCCTATGGTTCCATAATTTAATGTGCAAACAGATCCATAACTACCGTCTGAATTATCAAAGAAAGTTTGGGTGTAATCTGATGATGTAGGACAATATGTTTCTATTTCAAAACTCTTTTCCCATAAGCAAGTTTCTCCGCAACTTACACCTGTGTCTTCAAATGTAGATTCTGTGCCCAAATAAACAGTTTGACCGTTATAATTATAGGTTAAAGTTCCTGTTTCAATGCAACTCGTATTACCTGTTGGTATTGTACAGGTTGTTTTTCTATTTAATATACAACTAGAACTTTTTGTTGGAACACAGGTTGGCTCATTCTCTGTTGTTCCTGCTGTTTTATTAAAACTGTATATCGTAGCATAATTTGCATTCGCATTTATTGCTCTACAACTTGCTATATCGCTAGCACTACATAATACCTCGGTATTTGATGAATTATAGCATGTCGCACCAGAACATAATGTTGAAATTCCTTGATATTCACATGTACTACAAGGTAAAGCCGTATTCGTATCGGTCCATGTCCATAATACAGATAAATCTGAAAAACTTCCGCCCTGTGGATTGCTATCTATACATTGTCCGTTATTCCAATCCGATTCGCAAGAATATGGATCTGAACTATATGCTGGAATTGTAGAGCAAATTGTTGATGTTTCTGATTCTACTGAACAATCTGTATCATTAAATGTGTATGTCGTTATACTACCGCCTGTCGTCGTGCATGTCCTAGAATCCGATGATAATGTGCAATTATATGCCTCAGCAAAATTAGACTTGTTTATAGAACAACTTACTGAACATGCACGACTATTATCGGTTATTATATTCCAAGTAACCACATCTATATTATTTGAATTTGTAGCACTTTCCCCCTCTATTACTATTGTTGGTGTGCTGCATGTTGACCATTCGGTGCTAGTAGTATCTTCTGGACAATATGTTTGTCTATCCAATATACATATTGCAGGTGCTGGAAAAGATGGCCCACAGGTAGAATAAAAAAATGCAGAAACATATTCAAAATTAGTTGAATTCACAAAAGTACATGAAGCACATGGCGCACCCCAAGTAGTATTATCTAAGGTAAAAGTTCCACCAAGAGTGTTTTGACAAAATGTTTGTGCATTTACTGTCCCCGGTTGAGTTTCTCCTGTTAAATTTATTTCACAACTTGTACAATCCCATTTATTTCTTCCGCTTGGATTCCATGTTATTGTTTGAATTTTGAAAATCTTCATAATCGCCTGAACTCATAGTTGAACGGCATTGATTATTTGAATCCCAATCAGATTCATAACAATTTTGAGAGGCCGCCGTTATGTTAGCACAGAACGGAATCTCACAACTTTCTATTGTATTTGTATCTAATGGAGTAGTGAGAACATTTCCGACGAAATCATAGGCGGTGTAGCCGGTTTCACAACTGTATGTTTGTGTTGGTGTGCCACATGATGCTGAATTATCTGCTCCAAATGTGTAAATAGTTGTTTTATGAGTGCTGGAATCAAGAACACTACATGTTCTATTCTCACTATCATAAGTGCCACCCATTCCTGCTGGGCTAATCCCTGTTGTCGCATTCTCACAATATGCTTGTAATGTGCTTTGTGATGTGCCCCAAGCACAACTTACTTCACAGGTTGATGATGTAGAGTCGTTTAATGTATATGTTTGACCTATTGCTGTGTTATTTACACTGGTCGTTGTAGAACAGGCTAAAGAACCCTCTTCCCAATTGCCCGATTCACACGAATTTGCTGCGCCTAATAAATTACATGGTGCTGAACAGGTATCGCTGGCTGAGTCATATATTGTCCCGTCCGGACAGCATAATTTTGTTGAACTCTTCATTGAACAATCTGTGTTTATTACTGGATAATACCCCGATTCGCAACAACCTATTAAATTATAACTATCTATTGCCGTTATTGAGGTGTCTCCCGTTGTTGAATTACAATACCATGTCGTATCTGTGGAGGTTATACATGACTCTGTTTTTTCATACACACAGTCAAAATTGTCATTTCGTTGATTTTCTCTTATTGTATATACTGTATTATAACCACTTACAGTATTTTCAATTGTACATTTGTATTCCCCATCATAAGTTCCGCTTTTTGAAGTACAAAAAGCATTAAATGATTTATAATTACCCTGTTTATTCCAAATACAAGATTTTCTGCATTCATTGGTTTCTCTGTATCTGTTAAAAAAGTAGTGTTGTCTTATTTCAAAACCCTCTATATTTTTTGATAAATAACAACTTAGATTATCGTCTGATTGACTCATATTTTCTGGTGTAGGTGTTATACAATCAGAAAAATCAAATCCGCACATAGTGCTTGTTGTAGCAGTGCAATTTTCATCATTAAATGTATATATTATTATATTACCCCCATTCGCATCTGTTAAACAAGTTGTGGAATCTGTGGATAATTCACAACTATATTCTGTCGCAAAATTAGTTTTATTTATCGCACAACTCGCAGAACAGGTTTGTGTCGTCGTATTATCAGTCAAACTCCATGTTATTATGTCTGTATTATTTGTATTAGTATCAAGTGTCTCATCTATTGTTATTCCAGGTGTGCTACATGTCGTCCAATCGGTGCTACTAGCATCTTCTGGACAATATGTTTGCTGATTTAACCCGCATGATGAGGAACTGGTAATAATACATCTATTATCAGAAAGACCTGTGCCTGTATCAACCGGAAATGTGTATGTAGTTTGATAATTAGTTGTTGTATTTATTGGTTGATTACATGATGTTATCGCTGTTGTATTATCATTTTCTGTTTCGTAGGTATATGTTGCATTTGATTCCCCACAAAGCCCTAAAACACCCACTCCATCATAACTACATGTAGCACATGGCTCGGAATCTGAATTTATGTCCCAAGTCCAAATTCTATCCACTGGCGATATTATGTTAGATGTACATTGATAATTATTATCCCAAGAAGAACCACCCCCACAGAATGAAATTGGAGCACCCACCGTGGCACACAAACCGCTTGTATTTGTATCACATGTATTTGTTGTGGCATTATATGTCGTATTTAATGGACAACATGCAACCCAGTTATTTGAACTATCAAATACAGGTGTTGTATTTATAGCACAACAACCTATTAAATTATGACGGCTGTCATAAACATCTGGACCAGAACCATCTTGACAATATAATACTGTTTGAATAACTGAACAATTTGATTCGTTATATTCGTAAGTTCCTCTCGGATTATATCCATTTAATACTGCCCGATTTGTAGTTGAAGTTGTACATATCGTATCTGTTAAAGTATCACACTCGTTTTCTGTTAAATCATTCCAATTTATACTACATGTCGGCTCACAATCTGTTCCTCCGTGAGGAAATGTCTCAGTTCTTGTAAGAGACACCGAGCCGATAGTCATAAATAAACTTGTTGTACAAGTCGTTCCCGACACTGTTCCCCTTGGGCAAAGAGTACTCATTGTTTTGGTTGTATCAGTCCAATCACATGTAATACATGGTTCTGATGTGTTTTGTGTCCATGTTATTCCAAGTGTCTCTGGTGTGGTTTTATATTTTTGTATGGTATAAGTTTGTGTGCAATTATTCCAAGTTTCTCCACTTACTGGACATGATTCCAAGGCACAAGAGGCTATACATAAAGAACTATTTGCATCATAAGTATAGCCAGTATCACAGCAGGCGGTGATTTCTGCCGTAGGATTAGTCGCTAAATCTATTATCCCACCATTAGAGTCATAGGCGGTTTTATTTGAATCTAAACAGGAATTTGTATAACTACAATCACAACCTAAATTCGTTGAATCATAAGAAATGTTATATGTTCTGATTATGTCGTTAGATGTTGATGTCTCAAATGTCGTTGATGAACCCTGTGAAATACTGGAGCTTTGTAATATATTATTCGGATTTGTTGATGTTTTTGTACAATTGCTGGAATTACATTTAATTAAAGTGTAGCCGTTCTCAAATTCACATGCACCCCAATTGCTACACGATCCAGAACCCCCAGATGTTGTCCATTCCCCATTTATTGATGTACAATTATTTGTCGTTGTTGTTGATTCACTACAATCCTTACATGTACAGGTTGATGAGTCTGGTGTTCCACTGCTACATGTTAAATCGCAGGTTGAACCAGATATTATAGAGTCACCCTTACACACATTATCCGTTATTGATCCCCATTGATTGTTGCGGTATCTTGAAAAACCCGAATCTATTGGAAGACAAGTTGTATTCCAACTATTTGTTGAACTGTTCCATGAATAATAACCAGTTTCTACACAACCACTAGTACATGCAAGACCACATTTCATTATTCCGTTTTCTGTGTATTTATAAACATCAGCCCCGCTATATGTTGGCTTACAATCGTAATCACAGTCCGTACATAAACTATCACTAGTTGATGAAGTCCATTTTATTGCTGGGTTCTGATAGTCTTCTATACAGGATTGAGTAC
Organism: uncultured Bacteroidales bacterium; assembly: GCA_964514455.1. Lineage (GTDB taxonomy): Bacteria > Pseudomonadota > Alphaproteobacteria > Rs-D84 > Rs-D84 > CAZEWI01. The sequence goes on from CAZEWI010000005.1 coordinate 20,520, forward strand.
AATTATAATTCTCGTCCGTCGTTAAACCACATGAACATGAAGGATTTGGCATATTACAACCACCCTTGTGAATACATGCTGCTTGCTCATTTGTTGGCAATGTGGAGCACTGCTGCGTTATTAAAATGTTTTCAAGAGTACTTCTTGGATAATTATTCGCAACCCCTGATAACCTGTAAAAATTTCCAATGACTATACGAAATGCACTGCTTAAATTTTGTATGCTGTATAAATAATCTATTAAATCTGATGAATTTTTATAAGTCTTTAATGAACCATCTATCAATAATGACAAATCATTACATTTTCCAACTACTATACTGGTGGTCGTTCTGGCTTTTTTTGGAAATCTACTGGCCGTAATTGCAGAATTTGCCGAATCAAATGCGATAAAGCAACATATTATAAAACTGAATAAAATTATAAGTTTCCTCATTTTTTCTCTCGATTCGTTTCCTTTATTTTCTAATCTTAGCAGTTTGCTCTTTTTTTTTCAAGCCTTTTTTTAGTCCTATTTTATATTGATTTTTTGGGTGTTTTTTAACCGAGAAAAATTACAAAAAAAAATAGCAAAAAATGACTTTTTTTGCTAAAAAATAAGATGTTATTTTAGTTTAGATATGAAAAATAAGTGCTTGTTTTATAATTAAAATTGAACTCTTAAACGAACACCTACATCAACTGATGTTAAATCAGCAGAATCTTTAAGGTCTTCAAATGGCTCCGTTACCCGATAAGATGCTGAATCCCAAGTTGTATTACTAGGTGTTAGTGAACTAACAAATGTATCCGTATTAACACTAGGTTCCGTATTAACACCAAGTGTGGTGGTAAAATTCGTTTCATCATAACTAAAATGACCACTACCCGAAGATTCCGCCTTTCCTAAATCAGCATATTTAATAAAGAAATCAATCATCAGTCCGCCAGACATATTTGCAGTTAGTCCAAATTCACCAGCATAAGCAAAGTTTTCCGTCGTTCCACCAGCATGGTAACCTATTAGATTTTCTGCGGTATACCCAGCCCCAGATGCTTCATCTGTAATATAATCGTAATAACTTGAATATAATACCGAATAATCAGCAATTGTATTTATACTCATTCCGAGACCAACTCCGATATATGGGACAAGTTTTCCACCAAATAAATTTCCTGTATAAGATTCTAAACTATAATACAAGTTTAACATAGTGGCCTGAGCCGTTATTTTTCCGCCATATACGGAAGAAGTCAAATAATTATTATAAGCATCATAGAACAACACCTCTTTTGGCATTTTTAACCCGGAATATCTTGTATATGAAAAATCCAATCTGACATCATTATTTACGGCCGCTCCGATAGAAACACCCAATGGCATAAATGTTGATTTATCAAGTTTTTCTTCTTTAGATGGACCAGGAACCCAATAATTATCGTAATCAGATTTTATTTTTCCAGTTGGGGTGCCGTATGCAACTGATAGTCCCAAATATACACCACTATCTACCAATTTATCAAATGATTGAGCAGAATAATACTTTGCCCCTGCTCTGTTTGAATATGGATTATATGTTCCACTTGAACGATTTGATGAATTTATCTGAGACACTGTTTGATATTGTGTTGGTGTAATTGAATTTGTTGCTGTAACTGGGCTATATACCGAACTGCCATATTGAGCAGATGTGCTATAACCGCTGTAAGTGTTGCCATACATATTAGGACCGGATACCTGACGGTATGGTGTTGCGGATTCCGCCCTAGTGCCAATTAGCCCAAGGCATATAGAAAAAATTGCTATCAGTTTTTTATTCATTAGTCAGTCTCTTCCTTCTTTATTTACCTATTCTAGCATATTTTTTATTTTCTGCCAAGTCTTTTTTTCATATTTTCAAAATAAAATAAAAATATGCCGACAAATATCATTATGATTGATAATATCTGACCCATTGTTAGCCCAGCAAATACAAAGCCTAGATTAGAATCGGGAGTTCTGAATTGCTCGGCAAATATTCTGAATATCGCATATAATACTACGAAAATGCCCGTCAATTTTCCCGCTTGCTCGCGGAGTTTTGTTCTGTAAAATAATAGATTCATTATTATAAATAGCAATAATCCCTCTAAACAAGCCTCATACAAAGGGCTTGGGTGTCTTGGATATTGGATTTCGTTACCTTCAAAAATTATTCCCAAAGGGCTTTCTGTCGCTCTGCCCATCAATTCCATATTGATAAAGTTCGCTATTCTTCCTAAAAATAATCCAATAGGAGCAACTACTACACCTAAATCTAAAATCTTTAACCAGTTTGCTTTTCTGATTCTCGCAAAAAGTATCATCGCTAATAAAAAGCCCAAAGCACCGCCATGAAAAGACATTCCTCCGTGCCATATCGCAAGTATCTCTGCCGGATTCGCAATATAATAATT
>CAZEWI010000006.1:0-21900 GCA_964514455.1 uncultured Bacteroidales bacterium
CTCTTCTTTGGTGAATACACTAGATTTGCTGATGAACTCCCTGGGGATTATTCCTCCGAGAACATTGTCAGTGCTTCCACAGGACAAAAATCTGATGTAAATATAACTGACGATGATATAAAGTTTTAATCTTTTTTTTAATTAAAAAATCTGTTGTTTTTATTTTATTTTTATGTTATAATGTAATTATTCATAAAGAACAAAGGAGAGTATTATGAAAAAAATTATTAAAAAAACTGCTGTAAAAAAAGTTGCTAAAAAACCTGCTGCTAAAAAAGTTGCGGAAAAACCTATTGTTATTCAAAATATAAAAATTGAAGACAGCACTAGATGTTCTGCCTGTGCTTGCACTGGTTGGGGTGTTTTGCGTTGGATTTTAACTCCTATTGCTGGAATTGCTTCCACTTTCGGATTCACATTGTTATTCACTTATATTGCTTCTGTATTAAAACTTCCAAATCGCTTGATTCAAACATGTATGGATCAATTATGTGTTTATAATAAGTTATTTTTGATATTTATAGTATCATTGGTAATTGCATTTATTCCTACTTACTATGTTGTTCGTTGGTTTGCTCCAAAAAGAAAAGTATTGAGTGCTTGGATTTTCATCGTAATTATGGTGATTTTCTTGGCTCTTCGTATGTTTGGAATACTCTAAATAATTCATAATTATCTCTGAATCCCAAAAATTCCTTAATTGGAATTTTTGGGATTGTTTTATTGACATTTAACTTTTTTTATTTATAATCTCATTCGGATATAAAAAAAAGGAAAATACTATGAAAAAATATGTTTTTTTAACAGATAATCAACAGAATACCTTAGATGATTCTTTGAAAAGTGCCTCTAAAATAATTAAATCCGTCGTTAAAAGATGTCTTTTTGGGATTACTAAAATTGATTTTAATTTTAATGAGTTTGTTAAAGCAATAAAAAGAAATGATGTTGTTTATTTGTTGAGATTTATAAAAACTCCTATTCATAAATTTATTGCTAGTTTGCCACCAAAATCTCGTGTATCTCTGATAAATGAAATGAACCAATCTGGATATTTTATATTATTTTCTGCTAATTACACAGATTTAATTTCTATACTTATGGATTTAGAGCCGGCTGATAAACTCTCTATTTTGTCTCCTGTGAATAATGGAAATACTGTTTTAGATATAGTTCCTCAACATATTTTAATTATGATTCTTGATGGAATGGGAGAAGATGAGCAATCAAAATTCTTTAAGTTATTACATAAATCATCGGTTGAATTGTTGGAAATTTGTTTAATTCTTAAAGAAAGAAGAGATTCAAGATTGATATTTTCACAAATTGTGAAAGAAAAGCAATTTACACTTTAATTAAAAAACCTGTTCTTACAGGTTTTTTATTTTTGTTTTTCTTTATATGAAGCAATTTTACTATTAAGAAATCCTGTTATAAATCCAATTCCTGCTCCAAGCCCTATTGTGCTGGATGCTGAACCCAAATTTAATAGGTTTGTTCCGTCTTTTTTTGCTAAAAAAATGTTTGATGTTAGTAATCCTAACATTACAAGACTATAAATTCCGGCAAATGCTAATGCTTTTTTGTCCGATTTGTTTAAATTTTTAATAACTTTTATTAAAATCAATTTATTTGCTTTCATAATTTAAATCTTAAAAATATTTTGGGCTACTGTCAATAAAAAAACTCCCCAAATTGGGGAGTTTAGTTTTACCTGTAATTTTTACCAAAACTTAAAGAATAGTAAAAGATTTAATTTTATTGATTTTAATCATTTTTTATTTTATAATTTGTTTGTAATCAAGATGGCATCTTGGTTATGAGGATTCAAACCTCGTTATACGCGTCAGGTAAAACTGATGATAAATACCTCCAAATTGGTTGGAGGGTTGCAAAATAAGGTTTTACCGAATATGCACACTATTCGTATAAATAGTTTGAACCTCCAACCGCCAAATTTATTTGGCGATTTTTTATTTTAGGAGGTTTTTATGGATAAAAATGTTTTTAAGTTTATTGCTCTTCGCCTAAAAGAATTGAGATTAAATGCTGGACTGTCGCAATCTCAACTGGGTGATGTTATTGGGGTTTCTTTTCAGCAAATTCAAAAATATGAAGTTTGTCATAATAAAATTGCAGTTGATTATTTGGTAAAATTTTCCGAATTTTTTAATGTAGGATTGGATTATTTTTTTCAGGATTATTATAAAAATATGTCAGATGAAGATTTTGAAATTTGGAGGCGATTTGTATTGCTTTCGCCAGATAAAAAGAAAGTTTTGAAACAGTTGATTTTATCGTTAGAGTGAGATTGCTTCGCATTCGCTCGCAATGACAAGAAAAGTGTTTTTTTTATTCTAGTAATTCATTGGGATTTCAAAAACTTGTTTTGGATAAATTAAATCTGGGTTTTTAATTTTATCTCTGTTTTGATTAAATATCAAACTATACATAGAACCTTTCCCATAATGATAACGAGAAATCAACCATAAAGTATCGTTCTTTCTTACTGTGAAAGAGACATTTTTATTTTCTTCCCATTTTGGAAATTTGAATGTTTGTTTTGTTTCGGAAATGATTTTTCCGTTTGCATCTTTTAGAACTGCATTTAATGTATATTCTGTCTCGTAATTTAGTGTTCCTATTGCTTTCCCTAAGCCAAATGTCCCAGAGTCAGAAACTCTTGTTGTGCCAATTTCAGTGTCGTTTAATTTTAATGAAACAAATAATCTAGGGACTGAACGGCCTGTGATAAGGATTCTTTCGTTTGGCAAATAATCTACTTTTGAAAGGATTAAATTTCCAGAATCTATGGCTGGACCTTGTAAAATCTTTGTTCCGTTTTCTGTCATTAAAAGCGATACAGATGATTTTGCTGTTGCATTTTCTGCTATATAAATAAATACATTGTCAGAAGAATAAATTGCTTTTCCTTCATTTTCAGACATAATTGTTAGAATATAATTTCCAGGTTTTAATTTAGTTCTTGGGGTTAGAGCAAATTCGCCGTATTTATTCGTTTTTTCACTGCCTAGGTTGATTTTATTTGCTAAAATAGAAATAGTTGTGTCTGCTTTATAATTTCCAGTTATAATTAAAGAGCCATTATCTCCGATGCGGACCATTTCAAATTTTGGAAATGTTTGTTCTGCTTTGACAACTTGTTCTGTTTTAATTTCTTTTTCTGGTTCGGCTTTTTTTAATTCTCTAGGTTTAACCGCTCGGATTGTTTCTTTATCTTTGTTTGCAAGAGGTTTATTTTCTTTGGTTAGGGCAACTTCGGATTTTGATTGATAAGAGTTAGTATTGTCCGCAAAATAAAATGTTTTAATTCCAAAAAATATTACAACAAGGATAACCGCAATAGGAAACCAGTATTTTGATAAAAATGATTTTTCGTGTTTTTTATATAAAAAATTGGTATCTATTAGTGTCTGCGAGTATTTATTTTTGGAAGCCATTTATAATCTCCTTTGATTTATGCTGTTTATTTAATCAAAACTATATTATTTTGTCAAGTAAAAAAATGTTAAAATAAGACTTGACAATAAATGATTTTTGTATTATATTATATTTACCTTAAAAAACAAAGGAGTTAAAAATGAAAAATAAAAACATTAAAACACTTGCATTAGTTATTGCTTTGAGTGGAATGGCTACTAATTTTGCAAATGCTCAAGGAGAAAATGCAACTGGAACAGTTTTGTCTGATATGAAAGCAAAGGCTATTGAATTAGATTCTGTTAAATCAGAAAATAGTAATGCTATCGTTTCTAATAAAGCCTCTGATAAGGTTATTATTTTGAACCAAATGGAAAGGGCTTTGATTGAATTACAAAAAGAATATGCTGATTGCAGAAGTTTTTCTTCTAATTCTGATAAATCAGAAGCAGTTTTGAAAATTAAAAAAGCACTATTGATAAATAAAGAAACAACAAATAGTGATAATCCTAATAAAAAAATTATTCGTAAAGAACTATTGGATTTGCTTAAAACCGTTGAAGAAAAAAGGGTTATCATTAGATAAATAAAAGCCTCTTAAAAAGAGGCTTTTTTTATTTGCTTTTATTTTTGAAATAAGATATTATATTTATAATCTAAAAGAGGAATAAATGAAAAGAGTTATATCGCTGATTTCAATTTTATCATTGTGTGCTTGTGTTAGTAGTTATGAAACTCCTGATCGTAGCGAGTGGAGTCGTCATTTATCGGGTGCTTCTATGGGTATGATGACTGAAACTTGGAAAGAGGCTAAAAAGCCTGTTTATCAAGATAGAGGTGGAAAATTGGTCAAATCAAATGATGCTCGTAATTATATGGCTAAATTAGAGGCTGAATTGGCTGATAATCTTCGCAAGGCTGGAACTACGGTTCAACGAGTTGGACCTGATGTTTTAGTCGTTATGATTCGTGATGTTTTTATGTCTCCTGATGTTCCAGATTTTTCAGAGCAGGGCAAGGAAGAGTTTATTAAATTGACTGATTTATTGAATAAATATCCAGGCACATTTATTGAAATTACAGGCTATACTGATAATATGGGTGATGCTGATTATAATAAATCATTCTCTTTTGATATGGCTAAAAGAGTCGCTGTATTTATGGCTGATCATAAAATAGACACTATTCGTTTATTTATTCAAGGTCGTGGTGCCAGTCGTCCTATTGGGGATAATGCTACTGATGTCGGCCGTCGTATGAATCGTCGTGTTGAAATTAGAATTTCTCCAATAGTTTAAGTATTTTATTTTATCAAAAGATATTTATTAACCAGACTGTTTTTTTTCTGTGCTTTTTTGATTTCTTCTCGTAAAATATCATCGTTTACTTTTTTATCCAAAATGCTTAAAACACACATTGCAAGCATTATTTCTTCTTTATACATTCTGAAACTGTAATTATTTAGAATAATATCATAAAAACGATTTACTCTCCGTAAAATTGATTTAGCATTTTCTTCGCATTCAAGATTTTCAGAAAGTTTAATTTCTCGCTCTCCATTAAAAATTTCATTCTTTTGAGAACTTGCCATATTTTTTTTGACTTTTCTCTGATTAGTTCCTTGATACTCTCTAAATAGTTGTTTTCTAGCCATATAACCTCCTTGTTAGAGATTTATAATTTTATGGTAAATGAATTTTTCAAAAAATCAAGTATTTCTTTAGCCTATAATTTTTTTGCCATTCATAAATGGTTGGAGTTTTTCAGGAATTCTGATTTTTCCATTTGCTGTTTGGTGATTTTCCAAAATGGCGATAATAGAACGAGGTAAAGCAATTCCTGTGTTATTCAAAGTCATACAATATTTAACTTCTCCTGTGGCATTTTCACGATAGCGAGTATTTGTCCTACGGGCTTGAAAATCTCCGATGGCAGAGCAACTACCCATTTCACGATAGCAATTTTCACTAGGAATCCAAGCCTCTAAATCAGTTTGTTTTTGTTTGTTAAATCCAGCGTCTCCTGTACAAACTTTTAATAATCTGTAAGGAATTTCAAGATCCTCCATAATTTCAACAGAATTATTCAAAATAAAGTCAAACATTTTATCGCTTTCTGCCTTATCATTTTTACAGAAAACATACTCTTCCACTTTGTGAAATTGATGAACTCTCATAAGTCCGCGAGTGTCTTTTCCTGCTTTTCCTGCTTCTTTGCGAAAGCAAGGGGAATAACCGCAATAAACTAGAGGTAAATCATTTTCGCTTAAAATCTCATTGCTGTAAAGTGAATTGATAATTATTTCTGCCGTTCCAGATAAACACTTTTCTGTGCCAGCAAGTTGAAAAACATCTTGATCCATAATGTCTGGGTTGCTTCCAGCAAAGTGTCCAGCCTTAAAAATAATCTCTTTTTTTGTTAAAGATGGAACATTTATGTATCTTAAACCCTTGGAAATCAATTTTTGGATTACAAAATTTTGAAGTGCTAATTCTAATTCTGCGGCTTCTCCCATTAAAGAATATGTTCTTGGTCCGCAGATATCACTAATTTTGTCGCCAAGCCACCATTTATTTTTATCAAGAATTTCCCAATGAGGCAAAGGTTGAAAGTCAAATTTTCTAGGTTCTCCAACATTTTTAATAACTATATTATCAGAGTCGTCTTTTCCAATTGGAGTGCTTGTATCAGGAATTTGAGGAACCCACAGCATAAGTTCATTAAATTCGGCTTCGTGAGTGTCAAGGCTGGTTTGAATAGCATTTGCCTGTTCCCCAAGTTCTTTTGCTTTGGCTATGAGAGGGGCTTTATCACAGGCAGATTGAATTTCTTTTGATATTTTATTTTTTTCAGCAACAATAGACTGAACTTCGGTTTTTTCATTGCGAATTTTGAAATCAAGAGCAACGATTTTATCAATTACATTGTCATCATAACCCTTGACCTGACAGGCCTTTTTAACTAATTCTGGATTTTCACGAATGATTTTAATATCTAACATTTTATTTCCTCTTTTTGTATGTATTTTGAAGTTTAGGTTTTTTTTAGTCTTAAATCAAGAAAAAAATGCTTGACTTTTGCTAAAATAAAGGTTAAATTAAAGCACATTGTTATAAAAAAAGGTAAGAAAAAATGACTTTTGCTATATTTACAACTGGCGGAAAACAATATCGTGTTCAAAAAGGCGATGTTATTTTAGTTGAAAAACTCGCTGCTGAAAAAAATATTGAATTTGATAATATTTTGGCTGTTGGTGATAAAATTGGAACTCCTACTGTAAAAGGGGCTAAAATTAAAGCGGACATAGTTGAACAAACTAGGGGCGATAAAGTATTGATATTCAAAAAGAATCGTCGCCATAATTATCGTAGAACTAATGGACATAGACAAGATCTTACAGTCCTTAAAATTACTGATATCATAGGATAAGGAGTTTATAATGGCACATAAAAAAGGTGCTGGATCTACCAGCAATAATAGAGATTCCGCAGGTCGCAGACTTGGAATTAAAAAATACGGCGGACAAAATGTTTTGTCAGGAAACATTATAATTCGTCAAAGAGGAACTAAAGTTCATCCTGGAACTTTTGTTGGAATTGGTAAAGACCATACAATTTTTGCTATGGCAGATGGAGTTGTTTCTTTTAAGAAGAGTCGCAATGATCGTTCAACTGTTTCAGTTGTTCCAGCAGAAAAAACTGTTGAAAAGTCAAAGGCTTTGAAACACTAAATTTCTGATTAAAGTTTAAGAGTCGCCGATTGGCGACTCTTTTTTATTTTTTATTTGCCGATTTAGTTGGCTAAATGACATTGTAGGAAGATTGCCACTTGCGAGGGGCCCTCGCAATGACAAGAGAGATTGCTTCGTCGCAGGCTTCTCGCAATGACAGGGTGGGGTTTATTGAGCGGGTCATAACGAGATTCATGCCTACGCAGGAATGACATCATATATTTTTTATAAGGAAGGATTGACACCCCCTCCTGAAATCGCTGTGCGATTTCGTCCTCCCCCTCTAAAGAGGTAGAGGGAAAGTTGAATATTTAGATTTGATTTCAAGGGCTTTTGCCGCGAAATTGCGGTCACCGCAATTTCAATTTGTAAAATCATTAAAATAATTTTACTGTATTTCTCCGCACCTAAAAAAACATTCACAGGATGTTTTTTAGATAGCAGATGAATGACAGAAATTTTTTCAAAATTTCTTAAAAATTGAGTGGATTATATTACATGTTTGCGAGTTTCGTTTCTAATTCGGAATATTCTAATTGTAATTCAATAAATTTATTAGATACGTTTGGCAAACTGAATTCGCGAGTGTCGTTTAATGTGAGTGGTAATCCGCCCAGATAACAAGTCCAAGAGTTTATATAATCAGCCATTTCCGATTCTGCTTTTTCAGTTTCTTTCTTTTTTGTTAAAGTTCCTGCTAATGCACCACCAGCAACAGTTCCCGCTGCTATGCCTGTCCCCATTCCCGTTTTTTCATTTGAGGTTAAAATACCTTCTGCATCATGTCCATCAACACTTTTTACATTCGCTTTTTGTTTGTTTATTTGTTTTGTCCAACTTGATTCGCCTTCGGAATAAACATTATTTGTAATTAAAATTAAAAAGAGGGGAATTAGTATTTTTTTCATGGCTTTTTCCTTTTGTTTATTCATAACGAAGAGACTCTATTGGGTTTAATTTAGTCGCTTTATAGGCTGGAAATACTCCTGATAAAATTCCAACTATTACGGCAACAAGGACAGAGACTATAACCGACCATATACTAATAGGTACGGTATAGCCAAGGATTACACCTCCAACTTGGGATAGTATAACTCCAAAAATCAGTCCGATAAAACTTCCGGCAAATGATATCATAATAGACTCGGCTAAAAATTGAGTCATAATGTCTCGTTCTTTTGCTCCAATCGCCTTTCTAATTCCGATTTCTCGGGTTCTTTCGGCTACTGCGACTAACATCATATTCATAATTCCAATACTTCCTACTATCAAGGAAATAGATGCAATAGTTACCAATAAAAGTTGCATAAATCCAGTGACATTATTCAGAGTATCTGCGATTTGTTTCATATCTGTTATGGTAAAATCGTCATCATCGTCTGCTTTTAATTTATGTCTTTCGCGGAGTAGTTGTGTAATTTCTTCGCTGACTTTTGCATTGGCTTGATCTGTTGAAAGTTTTAGAATAATTGCATTTACAGCATTTGGAAATTTACTTCCGTAAAGTTTTCTTTTGAATGTGCTGATTGGAATATGTATTGTGTTATCTGCACTCATTCCGCCAGAATCTCCCTTTGAATTTAAGACTCCGATTATAAAAAATGGTTGATTAGATATGCGGATTGTTTTTCCAATCGGATTTTCCCCTTCTGCAAATAATTCTTCAACAACTTCCGAGCCAACAACAGCATAGTTTGACATGGATTTCAATGCATTCTCATCATAATATGTGCCGTCTTTCAAAGTCCAACTTTGAGCATCTTTGAAATCTGGGTATGAGCCATAAATAGATGCAGACCAATTTTTATTTCCATAAACCGTCTGTGCTGATGTTGTTTCTACTGGAACGGAGTATATGACTTCTGGAATGTTATTTTTGATTGCTTCCAGATCATCAAATGTTAGAGTTTTTTTACTGCCGCCTGAAATTCCTCGGAAATTCATTTTTCCTGCTCTGATAAATAGCATATTTGTTCCAATTTCTGAGAATTGTTGGTTTATATTTAGTTGGACGGCTTGGCCTGCGGCTACCATAACTACGACGGCACTAACTCCGATTATAATGCCCAAAATAGTCAGAAAAGACCGGAGTTTATTTGCTGATAATGAAATCCAAGATTCTTTTAATACATCACCGATTGTCATTTTATTTCCTTTACTTTTCCGTCGTATTCAATTTCACCATCTTTGATATATACAAGACGATTAGTATGTTTTGCAATATCAAATTCATGGGTAATCATAATTATCGTAATTCCGAGATCTTTATTTAATTGAGAAAATATTTTCAGAATTTCTTCGCCCGTTTTTGAATCCAAATTTCCAGTAGGCTCATCAGCCAAAATCAATTTCGGATTTCCTACTAGTGCTCTAGCAATTGCAACTCTTTGTTTCATTCCGCCAGATAATTGAGTTGGAAAATAATTTTCAAAACCTTTTAGTTTAACCGAGTCTAGCATTTTTCTGGCCCTTTCAATTCTGTCCTGAGACTCAATTCCGCGATACATTAAAGGTAGGGCGACATTATCAATAATCGTTCTTTTAGGAAGCAGATTAAAGTTTTGAAATACAAATCCAATATATTCATTACGAGCCGTTGCCAGTTCGTCAGGAGTAAGGCCTTTAATACTTTTCCCATAAAGATAGTATTCTCCACTGGTAGCGACATCAAGAGCACCGATTATATTCATAGTTGTAGATTTCCCAGAGCCTGATTGTCCCATAATGGAAACAAATTCACCCTCATTTACATTCAAATTTATGTTTTTAAGGACTTTTTGAATTTCTCCATTTCCGAGAATATAGTCTCGGCAAATATCTTTAAGTAAAACTACACTTTTTGTGTTGTTTTCTTTCATTACATTGGACCTCCCATATGTCCTTTCTTAGTTGATTTTTTATCCGTTTGTGCATTTGCAAGTCCTGTGATGATTTTATCTCCTTCAAATACTTCATCTGAGATAATTTCACTTTCTAGGGCGGTATAAATTCCTTTTTTATATTTTGCTATAATTGGTTTTTTATTGTTTTCTCTTAAAATCAAAAATGCATTTGTGCCATTTAATTCACCATTTTGAATCCTCTCATCTTGATTCAGTTCCTTTAAGTTTTTTACTGAAAATGCGTTGTTTTTTGCTTTTAAGACATTATTTTTTTCTTCTATTAAAATCGTAACAAAAGCGGTCATTCCTGGATATAATCTTAAATCAGAATTATCTACATCAATTACAACTGTATAAACAACAACATTTTGCTCGGTTGTAGGAGATAAACGGATTTGTTTTACCTTTCCTTCAAAAGTTGTATTTTGAAATGCATCAACAGTAAAGGTTACATCTTGTCCTACTTTAATAAGTCCAATATCTGCCTCGGATACGGAAGTTTCAATTTGCATTTTCTTTAAGTCTTCTGCAATTTTGAATAATTCTGGAGTTTGAAAACTTGCAGCAACTGTTTGTCCTTCATCAACACTTTTTGAAATAATTGTTCCTGAAACAGGAGAACGAATTGTCGCATAGCCTAGATTTACTTCTGCTCTATCATAAACTGTTTTGGCAGAATTATAATTTTCTTCCGCGGTTATATAATTATTTTGAGTTAAATCTAACTCTGATTTAGCAATATAACCTTTGTCAAAAAGTTCCTTTGAACGCTCGTATTCAATTTTCATATAATCGCGATTCGCTTTTGCACTTTTCAATTTTGCAGATGCATCATCAAGAGAAGATTGTAATACAGAATCGTCAATTTTTGCGACTATTTGGCCTTTTTGGACGACATCGTTTCTATCTACAAGTAATTTTTCAACTATACCAGAAACCTGAGAACCTACCTGAACTAAATTCACAGGATTCAACTCACCACTTGCAGTAACTTCTTTTTTAATAGTTCCAACAATTACAGGTGTAGTGTTATACATATTTTCATTTTCGTGTTTCTTAGCAATAAATAATACATATATTAAAAAGATTGCTAGAATGATTATAAGTATTTTTTTCCAATGTTTTTTCATATAATTCATCGTTTTTCCTTTTATTTTTTAGTTAAATCTCCGATAGCAAGGGCAAGAGCGGCTTTCTTTATAAAATAATCGTATTTTGCATAAACAGATTGATATTCTGCATTAGCAAAGTCAGATTGAGTCGTAAGCCAGTCAAGCATTGTTACTCGTCCAACTTTATACATTTCACGAGATGCTCTTTCAGATTCGGTGGCACTTTTTAATAGAGTTTTTGTTGTTGTAATTGCTTCTATTGCGGTTTGGTAATTTTGATAAGCAGTCCAAACATCAAGAGCAACTTGGTTTTCTGTTTGCTTGTATTGTTCTTCGCTGGCTAAATAACTTTCTTTGGCACTTCTTTGGTTATACATCAATGATAGTCCTGAAAATAAAGGCATACTAGCACGAAGTCCAACAGCACCGGAATTTCCATCTCCTGGATTGGAGCCGCGGCTAATGTCGTTCCAGCCATAAGAGCCATAAGCAGAAATACTAGGTAATCTGGTTCTTGCAGTAGAGTCCCAGTTCGCTTTTTGTGCCTCTTTCGTTGCGGCGGCACTTTGTAAATCTGGGCGGTTTCTCATAGCATTTTTAATTAAATCATTTACGGATTGTTTTTCGTTTATTATGTCATTCAAATCAATATCGTTTTTTAATGTGATTTTTTGACCCTGAGAATAGTCAAGCAAGTATAATAATTGCCCCTCTGCATTTTTTGTATTTGCTATTGCCTTTTGATAGTCTAATTCTCGGCTTGAATAGGTTGTTTTTGCCTGTAAAACATCAATTTTAGCAACGACTCCTGCCTTGAATTTTGTTTCAGACATATCCAGAGATTCGGAGGCTACATCAAGAAGTTTTTTAGCAACATTTTCATTTGATGACATCATTAAAACATTGTAATAAGCACTGATTAAATCATATACATAATTTTGAACTGTTTTATTTCTGTCAAAATCAACGGCTCTCCAAATATATGTCATTTGAGAGACTTCGGATTCCCTTTTTCCAAAGTCAAATAATAAGTAATTTGCTGTGAGTGTTGCTGCGCCAGTTGTGGAATAAGATGTTGTATCAATTCCGTTATCTGGGTGAAATTCGTTCCGTCCTAGTCCGTAATCACCCGAGACTGATATTTCTGGCATATATCCGGAATAACTAGCATTTTTATTTGCTCGGGCGGCTTCTGCCGAATAATATGCCGCCGCAGTTATTGGATTTCTGCATAATCCAAGTTCTAATATTTTTTCAAGTCCAAGAGTTTGATTGGGAACATAGTTTGATTTTTTACAATCAGCTATTTCTCCAGCGAATATATTTCCATAAAATCCGAATGATAATAATAAAAATATGCCTGTGAATCTTTTCATATTCCTACTCTCCTTGATTTATTTATTATATCAGGATTTTAGATATTGGTCAAGAAAAACTAATAAGTTATAAATTTTTTTTAGCGAGAAAAAGCAGAAGGCTGCATCGCAAATGTTGGACTACAAATATATGATAAGAAGCATATCATACAAAATACTGCTAGATATTTTGAAACATTCTCCCATTTGAATAAATCTTTGAACCATTGGAACATTATTATTGCCTTTGTTTTCTTTGATTTTATTACCTTTATTTTGATTGTCAAGTTAAAGTTTTATTTGCTTGATTATTGATTCATTTTTTATTGATGTTAAAATTGTTTTGACATTTATTGCATTTATTGCTAGGATTAAAATTCATAAAAATAAGAGTGAGGAAAGTTATGAAAAAAATTTTAACGGCAGGTTTATTATTATCTGCTTTTGGTGTGTGTTCTGCTAATGCTGAAAATATGGAAGATCCATTATTTATGGCAAAATCTGGTCAGGTTTATTCCAGAACTTCTGCTGGATTTATGTATAAAATTATAGATGATACATTTGCTCAAAGATTAAAAAATCATGATGGAGATGTTGAGTGGCCTATTTATCGTTTTTCAGAAGAGTTTGGAATAGGTTTAACAGATAGATTAAATATCTGGGGTGCTTTGTCATATACTTATAATGATGACACAAATCGTAAGGGGCTATCACAAGGAAGAGTTGGATTTATTTATCGTGCTGCCGATTCTAGTCAGCCTCTGATTTTTGATGTTTATGGAGATATGCATCTTGGTGGTGTTTCTAAAATGGAGGCAAAGTTAAATTTAATAAATTATAAAGCATCTTTTGATTATAAAAATTTTACTACGGGAAAATTTGGAATTTTTGCTGGTCTAAGGGCTGGAAAAAAAGTTGATAATTGGACTTTTGCCGCATTCGCAGAGGCATTACATAGTTTTGGAAGTTCTAATAATACAATTTATGTAGGAAATATGGGTTCTTTAACCCCTTATTTGCCTGATGATTTTACCATTAGAGTAGGTGATTCTACTGAAATAAATACAGGATTAAAGGCCTCTTATTTGTATGATGATACATGGTCATTTAATAGTGCTTTTACTTATAAATACCATTCAAATAATAATATAGATGAGGTTTATGTTGATGCTTTACCTGGAACCCCTACTACTGCAAAGGCTGTAATAGATGGAATTAAAAGTTCTTTTCTAGGTTCTTTACATGATAATTTTCAAGAATATATTTTAATGTTTTCAACGGGGTATCAATTGACTGAATCAACACAAACGGTTTTGTATGTTGAATATACCCTTGATGGTGGAAATAGTAAATCTCAAAATAGTTCCGATTTTAAGGGAGAGGTTGGATTCCGCTTGAATTTGAAGTTTTAATAAAACTTTGTAAAAAGTGCTTTACAAAAAATTATATTTTCTGTTAAAATTATTAAATAAATGGGAGGTATGGTTGATAAAAGTATTTTTATCATTTTTTGTATTGTTTTTGTTTAGTAGTACTCAACTGTATTCAATGCCTTTATTGACAGGGAAGGTTAGTGGGGTTTCTTCTAATAAAATAACAGAGCCTCAAAAACAGCAAACTGTTAGTTCTGGTGGTTCGTCTGGCGGTTCGGTTTCAATAAGTAAAAATGATAAATTAACTTATGTCGGTTCTGTAAATTTAGATGGAATTTCTAATACAACATCTTCTGCTTCTTCAAACAATCCTTTGGCTAATTGGGATTTTTTACAGTGTGATTCAGATGCTTATAAGTTTTGTAATAATGAATATAAAAATGTAATTTCTAATTGTGGAATTACTAATTGCAGTTTTGCGTCTGAAGATGGAACGGAAAGTTCTCTTAAAATATCGTCTATAAATGCTAATGTTTCTGTTATAACAGGTTCAACAAAGTCTGCTGTATGTGCTTATTATTCAGATGTTGATATAAATCTTAGTTCTAATCCAAAAGGAGTTTTAACTTTAATTCGTTCTGGTGTAAGTTCAAGGGCTTCTTCTGTGGTTCCTGCTGTTACAAATTTGGAATTATGTTATAATGCTATTGATTCAGTTTCGGAATGTCTGATTGAAAATTTAGAATCTTTAAGTGTTATATGTTCTTCTATTATTACAGATTCTCCTTGTTGGGCAGAGTCTGAAATTAATGTATCTGATTTACAATTGGAGTCTTATGATGAGTAAAAAATTAAATGTTTTTATTTTATTTAATTTTCTTTTTATGACTCCGGTTTTTGCTGTTGTTTGGAATTTAGGTGTTCCTTATTATAATATTGATGAATGTATAAATGCTTGTCGCTATTCTAGTTGTACTGAGCCGCTATCTTCAGATTGTCGGATAAAATGCGAAAACGATTCCAATATTGTTAAAATGCGATTGTATAATACTTGTTTAACAACTCCTACTGCAGATGGGTGTTCGGCTTTATTTTGGAGTGATTATAAATGTCCGTATAGTTTTTCTGAAAAATATTTTGATGTTTATAAATATGCTAAAAATTGTACAACAAATTGTACAACTTCTACATGTAAGGAAAAATGTGATGATAAGGTAAGTAAATTAAATTCTTGTAATGAATGTATTTTAACTGGTTGCACGACTACTTCTAATTGTGAGGATTTGACCAGTTTTAATTATCCTGATAATACAAATGAACAGGATTGTGAGAGGGCAAAAGATGCTTTGGGTGTTTGTCGTCAAGATGCCGCAACTCTTGGAATTTCAGTGTCTCTTCCTGTTTATGGAAAACAGTATGCTTTATCTTCATTAGGAACAGGTGAAATTTATGGTAGTTTGGATTCTGAAGCAACTGTTTTGGAAAGTTGGAGTTTTGGTTCTGGACAAAATCAATATTCTGTAGGAACTCTTGATTGTGGATTTTATAAAACATCTGAAAGTATTCCTTATTCTAAAAATGTTAAAACGACAACAAATTCTTCGATAATAGCAGATGCTTTTTTTGCTAAAATGATGGAAAAGAGAGGAAATATAATCAATACATCTTGTAAGGTTTTAATAGAATCAAAGTTAAAAGAAAGAGTGAATAAATTACGTTCAGTTTGGACTGCTTCTTATCGTCCTCAGTGTTTAACTGATTTATATGTTCGGAGTAATTTATATAGTTCAAGTCTTGATTGTCCATCTATAAGTGCATGTACTGCGGATAATGAAACTTGTAGGACATGTTATTGTGATACTTGGTGTGCTGCTGATGTATATTCTGAAAATTGTATGATTTGTAATAATCAAAATCCAACCTGTCTTCCTATATCTCAGTGTTCTAATGGACCAACAACAAGTTCAAGGTGTAAATGTAATTGTTCTACTTGGTGTGATACTTCTAGTTCAAGTTTTAATTTAACTTATTGCTTGGCTTGTGGAAGTTCAAATCCTTGTTATAATTATCTGCTTTGTAATGGAGATGATGAGTGTAGATGTCAATGTCAGTTAGAGTATTGTGTTGATGGTTCTAGTATGTCTTGTATTAAAAATTGTGAAAGTTGTTTGAGTTATACAAATTGTGATGGTGATTATAATTGCAATTGTGATTGTACTTCTGCTTGTGCCGCAAGTAGTGTTTCAGATGATTGTAAAAAATGTAAGTGCTCATCTTCTGGGTGGAATACTAAAACAAATTCTTGTAATGATTAAAGGAGAAAATTTTTAATGTTTTTACGTGTGTTGCCTTATTTTATATCTTTCTTTTTTGGTTTGATTATGTATAGTTTAGTTATATTTGAAATTGTTCCAGAAACTCTTGATGATATTATGATTGCAATATCTGCTAATTTAGTCGGAGTTACTATGATTTTTATTACTTATGAACTTACGAAAGAAATAACTGATGCTAAATTAAAAGTTAAATATAAAGGTATTATAGAATATTCTATAAAACAAAATGTTTTGGATTTAACCTCGTTTTTTTACACTGTTATGGAAAATAAGCCTAGATTTTCTAGGCTATCTGTTTGTGATTTAACAGAATTTCTTGCGATGACTCCGGAAGAGGTTGAGGTAAAAGTTAATAAAATAAGATTTAATAAAAATTTGAATCTTGGGTTCAGATTTGAAAATATAAAAAAATTAGAAGATTTGGTAAATAATAAAATATATTTAGATGTTATGGATCAAAAGACTATAATTGATTTATTAGAGGAGATTCGTTCTTCAAGTGCTTTGTTAAAACGTTTTGAAGATGGAACTTATAAAGAGTCAAAACCTTTATTATCTGATAGATTGACTAATTTATTGTCAGCATCTGAATCTTTGCTAGAATATGCAGATGCAATTTAGTTTTTTATATTGATTTTTATTTCGCCATCGTAAAATTGTGCTGTGGCATCTGATTCAGAGGCTAGTTTTTTTACAGAAGTTATAATTTCATTGTTGTTATTTTTGATAATTGAAAAGCCTCGCGATAAAGTTTTCTTGAATGAATAACTTTCAAGTAAAGATGATAAACTTTTTAATTTTTGATTTGTATTTTCAAAAATATTTTTAATTCTTAGATTTAGGTTTTGAATATCTGGTATTTTATTTTTTGATTGTTCTATTTTTAATTTCATCAATGAATTTAGATTTCTTATATAGTCATCAAGTCTTTGATATTTTTCAGCAATAATTTGAATTGGATTTTTTAGTGAAATTAAATTTAATTTTTCACGATTATTTTTTATGTTATTTATAATTGCAGAGTTTATTCTTTGATTAAAAGTATTTATAACTTGTTTCAAATTTAATTTATCTGGAACAACCGATTCTGCTGCTCCTGTTGGAGTAGGGGCTCTTAAATCTGAAACAAAATCAATTAAAGTCCAATCAGGATCATGGCCAACTCCACTAATAATTGGTATTTTAGAATCATGAACTGCATAGATAATTTTTTCTCCAGAAAATGGAAGTAAGTCTTCAATAGAACCGCCTCCTCGGGCGACGATTATAACATCTGGACGATTTTTATCTGATAATTTATTAAAGCCGATAATTGCATTGGCAACTTCCGATTCGGCGGTCTCACCTTGGACTGTAGCGGGCCAGAGAATTAGATTTACTGGAAATCTATCACGAAGTCTGTTGATTATATCGTGTATTGCTGCCCCCGTTGGAGATGTAATTACTCCGATTTTTTCCGGATATTTTGGAATTGCTTTTTTTTGAGACTCGTCAAAAAATTCCATTGCAGCAAATTTTTGTTTTCTTTCTTCCAGCATTTTAAGAATTGCACCAATACCAGCCAATTCAATTTCACTAACTATAATTTGATAATTAGAGCGGGCTGGGTATGTCGTAATTTTTCCAGTCGCAATTATTTCTGTTCCTTCTGTGAGATTAAAAGGAATGCGAGTTCCTTTCCAAATAATAGCCGAAATTGCAGCATTAGAATCTTTGATAGTCATATAAGTATGACCAGAACTTGCACGAGTTATTTGAGACAATTCTCCGCGAATTTTTATTCGGTTGAATGTTTGTTCCATAACTCCTTTTATCAGAGCAGATGCATCTGATACTGAAAAAATCATATCTTGTGCTGAAATATATTTTTTATCCATTATTTTTTAATTCCATCAGTGGCCATCTTGGACGAGGCTTTATAGGTTTTTTTACGAATCTATTTTCTTTGAAATTTTCAATTCCTGCCCAAGCAATCATTGCCCCGTTATCAGTGCAAAGGTTTAATGCAGGAGCATAAAATTTGATTCCAATTTTATTTGCCAGTGTTTCCATTGCCGAACGAATTGCGAGATTCTTTGCTACTCCGCCAGCGACAACAATTGCTTCTGGTTTTGATTTTTGAATAATTGGAGTCTTAAAAGCATGCTCAAGTCTGTCTATAATACAATCGCAGACAGCAGATTGAAAAGATGCACAAAAATCGCAAACATCTTGCTCGCTAAATTCTCCGTGCTTTTCCATAATTGTTCTTGCACTAGTTTTCATACCGCTAAACGAAAAATCACAATTTGGTTTTCCAACCATTGGACGAGCAAAATCAAATCTTTTTGGATTTCCTTTCTTTGCATGCTCTTCTACAACTGGTCCCCCAGGGTATCCAAGCCCCATCATTTTTGAGACTTTATCAAAGGCTTCACCTGCGGCATCGTCAAGAGTTTCTCCGATTAGTTCGTAATCATTTGCTCCGCGGACGAGTAAAATTTGACAATGTCCTCCACTTGCTAACATCAAAACATAAGGAAATTCTATATCATAGCAAAGACGAGGAACAAGGCCATGTCCCGCCAGATGATTGATTGGAATAAATGGGATTTTGGTACTTAAAGCAAGTCCTTCGGCAGCCATAAGTCCGATTAAAACCCCTCCAATTAAACCAGGGCCAGATGTTGCTGCGATAACATCAATGTCAGATAATTTTAGATTTGATGCTTCTAATGTTTTATTTATAACTTCATCAATGGCAAGTATGTGAGCCCTTGATGCAAGTTCTGGGACAACTCCGCCATATTTTTGATGTTCTGGAATTTGTGAATATATTATATGAGATAAAATGTTTTTATCAGAATCAACAATAGCACATGCTGTTTCATCACAACTACTTTCTATTCCTAAACATATAATTTTTTTGTCTGTCATAATTATTGTCCTACTCCACTAGGTGTAAATCTTCCAACATTTCCAACAAGTTCTTCTAAGAAATTTAACTCAATAGCACCTGGAATTGCTGTTTTATCAGAATCCATACTGATTTCAGTAAAATCTTGGTCATTTAAGATTCTTGTTGATTGTATTTTGTCTTTGTTAAATTCTACAATCAATGCTTTTCTATTGTCGTAAGAGTGAGGAAATGGTCCATGAAATTTTTCTCTAAATCCGTAATAAATCCAAACATCTTCTCCGAAACTAGATTCCGCTGATGGTGTCCCAAGTGTATTTTTTAGGTCGGATTTAGTTTTTGATTCATTTATTATAGTATCAAGATTTTCTGGAAACATATAACCTCTGTCTTTTGAGTAAATACAACATGCAGAAATTAAAATTGTTAAAGATATGATTAAAAGTTTTTTCATATTAGTCCTCTTTTTTGAAGTTTTTAGTCATTAGGTTAGCAAGATTTTGTCTTAACTCATTTTTATATTCGTTATCGTGTTCTGCTAGGTGAATCAAGTTTAAGAATTTTTCATTGTTTAGGGATTTTACGATTTTGAAACGACCTTCAGATTCCATAAATTCTTGTAGGCTGGAATGATTAGGTATTGCTTCTAAACGAAGAGCATTTTTGTCTGAATCCAATAACTCTGGATTAAAAGTATAGAGTGGCCAAGCACCAGAACTTACAAGTTTTTCTTGGTGTTGAATTCCTGATGATAATTCAAATCCGTGAGCAATACAAGGTGCATAAGCAAGTATTATAGATGGTCCATTAAATGCTTCTGCTTCGCGAATAGCACGAATTGCTTGGACTGGATTTGCTCCTAGCGAAATTTGAGCGACATAAGCACCTGACATCATAGCAATCAATCCTAAATCCTTTTTATGAACATCTTTTCCTCCGATAGCGAATTTCATAGATGCTCCAAATGGAGTTGATTTAGATTGTTGTCCTCCGGTATTAGAATAACCCTCGGTATCAAGAATCATTATATTTATATTTTGTTTTGAATGTAATACATGATCAAGTCCGCCGTATCCAATGTCGTAAGCCCAACCATCTCCTCCGATAATCCAGACAGATTTTTTAACCAAATCATTTATAACAGATATTAAATTATCAGTTTTATGATGATTGAATTTTTTTAGGCGAGTTTTTAATTCGGAAATATATTCTCTTTGTTGTTTAATTTCTGAATCGGTTTCTTGTTTATTTTCAAGAATGTTTTGAACTAAATATTCTCCGATTTCTGATGCCATTTCAAGTAGCATAGAACGAGCAGTATTATAATTTTGATTTATAGCAACTCTCATTCCATAGCCATATTCTGCGTTGTCTTCAAACAGAGAATTTGACCAAGCAGGACCAAAGCCTTCGGAGTTTTTACAATATGGTGTTGTAGGTAAATTTCCCCCGTAAATAGATGAGCAACCTGTGGCATTGGCAACTACCATTCTGTCTCCAAATAATTGAGTGATTAGTCTTAAATATGGAGTTTCTCCACAACCGGCACAAGCCCCAGGAAATTCAAACATATTTTCCAATAGTGAAATGTGCTTTGGTAAGTTTAGGTTTAATTTTGATTTATCAATTCTTGGTAATTTTGTTGCAAAATCAAATGCTGCTTGTTTTTCATCGCCCTTGTCATGAACGCTAGTCATAGTTAGAGTGGCCGAACTTGCAGAATTCATAGGACAATTTTTCGCACATAATCCACAGCCTGTGCAATCAGCAGGAGATACTGTTATCGCAAATTCTAAATCAGAGCCAAGTTCTGGGGTTTTATATGGAACTGTAATCATACCCTCTGGTTTGTTTTTGAAATCTGATTTTGGATTTACATTTATTCTGATAGCAGAGTGAGGACATACAAATGCACATTTCCCACATTGAATACATTTCTCACTATTCCAGTCTGGAATATGATCGCAGATTTTTCTTTTTTCAAATCTAGATGTTCCAGATGGAAACGTTCCATTAGGATTAAATGCTGATGTAGGTAATTCATCTCCACGACCGCGAATCATCATTTCTGCTATATGCTTTATAGATTCGGGAGCCCCGTCAGCAAGAGCAGGTAAAAATGAATGTGATAATTCTGATACTGATGATGGCATATTTAATTTTTTTAGATATTTAGAAGCCATATCAATAGCAGATAAATTCATTTGAATAAGCGCATCGCCTTTCTTTTTATAAGTTTTTGTAATAGCGGATTTCATTGCTTCAAATGCTATTTTTTCATCAATTATATTTGTTAAATGGAAAAAATTAGCCATCATAATTGTATTAGTCCTACGACCTAGACCAATTTCCATAGCATGTTTATTTGCATCAATAACCCAAACATTTGCCCTTTTTTGAATCAGCATTTCTTGAGTTTCTTTTGGTAAATTCATAAATGTTGCTTCTGGCTCCATATCAGAATTTAATAAAATTGTGCCGCTTGCTTTAAGTGATTTGAATATATCAATTTTTTGAGCAATACTTAAAAGTGAGCAAGAAATATAATCAGTTTCTTGAACTAGGTATTCTGATTTAATTGGCTTTTGTGAAAAACGAAGATGAGATGATGTTATAGAGCCTGATTTTTTAGAATCATAAACAGAATAACCTTGAGGATATAAATCTGTATTTTCTCCGATAATTTTAATTATGTTTTTACTACTTCCAACTGTGCCGTCAGAGCCTAGGCCCCAAAGCAATACACATTTTGTTTTAGGATTATCAATATATTTT
>CAZEWI010000006.1:21910-22637 GCA_964514455.1 uncultured Bacteroidales bacterium
ATAGTAAAATACTCATCAGTTTCCAAAGATAAATTAGTTAAATCATCAGTGATTCCAACCGTAAATTCTGATTTTGGATTTTCTGATTCCATATTTGTAAAAATAGCAAATACATCACGAGGTAAAAATTCTTTTGATGAAAGTCCATAACGACCATGATAAACTTTTGTTGTTAAACCGCTTTCGTGAATTGCATTTATTACATCTGTTGCTAAAGGTTCGGCAGGGCTTCCTGGTTCTTTACATCTGTCTAATACAGATATTTTCTTTACTGATTTTGGTAATGCTTTTAAGAATGCTTTTGTTGGAAAAGGGCGGTATAAATGAATTTTTATAAGTCCTGTATTTTTCTTTAAGTATGGTAAAGTTTCTTCAACAGTGTCAGATCCACTACCCATAATTACAATTATATTTTCTGCATTTGGATTTCCAACATATTCAACTAAATCGTATTTTCTACCAGTTAGTTTTGTAAATTCGTCCATA
Source organism: uncultured Bacteroidales bacterium (assembly GCA_964514455.1). Taxonomy (GTDB): domain Bacteria; phylum Pseudomonadota; class Alphaproteobacteria; order Rs-D84; family Rs-D84; genus CAZEWI01. Next base: position 22,397 of record CAZEWI010000006.1, read on the forward strand.
ATTTTTGAGACTATATCAGGAACATTATTGTAGTATGAGTTAGCCGATTCGCGAGCCTGAAAAAATGTATCAGGATTTTGTGCAGTTCCTCTAATACTTGGATTTTCAGGACATAGAGCACGTTTGCGATTTTCAAAAACAAGTTCTTCTGGAACAAGTTTTTCTAAAACTTCGTCAGAAATTCTGTCTATTTTTGTAATTTCGTGAGATGTTCTAAATCCGTCAAAAAAATGTAGAAAAG
>CAZEWI010000007.1:0-11139 GCA_964514455.1 uncultured Bacteroidales bacterium
GTTCGACTCCCCTCGCACCCACCAAATCTTTTTCTTTTTTTATTTTTTACTGGATTTACTCCCTATTTTGTGATATGATCGCCTTGCTTGAAACAATAATCAAATAGAAGGAGAAATTATTATGACTAAAACTCTAAAAGGAACTCAAACTGAAAAAAATATATTAAAGGCTTTCGCTGGTGAATCTCAGGCTAGAAATAGATACGATTTCTTTGCCGCTGCCGCTAAAAATGAAGGATTCCAAGCAATCAGTAAAGTCTTTGAAGAAACTGCTCTACAAGAAAAAGAACATGCTAAAAGGCTTTTCAAATTACTAGAAGGTGGTAGCCTTGAAATTACTAATTCTTTTCCTGCTGGAAAAATCGGAACGACTTTGGAAAATTTAAGGGCTGCTGCTTATGGAGAACACGAAGAAAATAGCGATATGTACCCTAGTTTCGCAGTAAAAGCACTTGAAGAAGGATTTGAAACTATTGCTAATATATTCAAAGAAATTGGCATTGCTGAAAGATACCATGAAGCAAGATTTACTACTCTCGCAGATAAAATTGAAAATGGAACTCTTTATAAATCCAAAACTGTTGTTCTTTGGAGATGCACAAATTGCGGACATTGGACTATCGGTAAAGAAGCACCTGCTGTTTGCCCTGCATGTAATCACCCTATGGGCTATCAAATTAGCGAGGGAACTACTGCTATGTGTGATACTCGTGAAGGTATTTGTGAATTTAATGCACAATTTGAAGACTAATTCAAAAAATCTTATTTTAGGCGGGTTATTCCCGCCTTTTTTTTATTTTATTGATTTTAATCATTTTTTATTTTATAATTTATTCGTAATCAAGATGGCATCTTGGTTATGAGGTTTAAGAACCTCGTTATACGCGTCAGGTAAAACTGATGATAAATGCCTCAAAATTGGTTGGAGGGTTGCAAAATAAGGTCTTACCGAATATGCACACTATTCGTATAAATAGTTCTTAACCTCCAACCGCCAAATTTATTTGGCGATTTTTATTTTAGGAGGTTTTTATGGATAAAAATGTTTTTAAGTTTATTGCTCTTCGCCTAAAAGAATTGAGATTAAATGCTGGACTGTCGCAATCTCAACTGGGTGATGTTATTGGGGTTTCTTTTCAGCAAATTCAAAAATATGAAGTTTGTCATAATAAAATTGCAGTTGATTATTTGGTAAAATTTTCCGAATTTTTTAATGTGGGATTGGATTATTTTTTTCAGGATTATTATAAAAACATGTCAGATGAAGATTTTGAAATTTGGAGGCGATTTGTATTGCTTTCGCCTGATAAAAAGAAAGTTTTGAAGCAGTTGATTTTATCGTTAGAGTGAGATTGCTAGGGCAAGTGGTCTCGCAATGACATCGTAAAAAGCAGAAATGACAGCGGATATTTTTATAAGGAATGTTTGACACCCCCTCCTGAAATCGCTGTGGCGATTTCGTCCTCCCCCGCCTTGCGGTAGAGGGAATAAGGAATCTTAAAATTGTTTTTCAAGTATAAACACCCGACTTTGCGGTAGAGGGAATAAGGAATCTTAAAATTGTTTTTCAAGTATAAACACCCGACTTTGCGGTAGAGGGAGAAGTGAATGTTTAGAATGGATTCTGAGCAAAGCCCAGAATGACAGGATTTGTTAAATGATTCTGGTAATGATTCTGGTCATGAAAAAATCCCTGCGGGTAGCAGGGATTCTAAATTATGGAAATTTTGATTAAAATGGAATGTCGTCGTCTATGGTATCAACTGCAACTTCTTCTGTTTGTGAAGGTGCTGAGCCGTCTTCCATTGATCCGTCCTCTCTTCCGTTTCCGTTGCCAGATAATAATATCAATGTTGATCCTGGGCCAAGAACTACTTCGGTTGTATAGATTTCACGGCCTTCGCTATTTGTATATTTTCTGGTTCTCAATTGACCTTCTATATATACTTTGCTGCCTTTGTGGAGAATCCTTTCAGCAACTCCCGCAAGACCAGATTGAAAAATTACAACTCTATGCCATTCAGTTCTGTCTTTTCTTTCGCCAGATTCCCTGTCTGTCCAAGTTTCTGATGTTGCAATGCTGAATGATACAACTTTGTCGCCCTTTTGTGTTTGACGAACTTCTGGATCACGACCCAAATTTCCTACTAAAATTACTTTATTTATACTTCCTGCCATCTTTTCTTCCTTTATTTGATGTTGAACTTATTCTTATATTAGAACTTTAAGCAGATAAAAATCAAGAGTTTTTTTATTTCGGTTTTGCCATATCTGGTGCTAGTGATAACCATAGTGCATATAACCATAAAAAGCCAGTCCAGCCAAAACCTATTGTCATAACTTTTATCATAAAATAATTCTTGTAGGCTTTATCATTGCGATTCATTACAAATACTGGGAAAAAATAAATAAATGTTAGCAAAATTATACACGATAATATCTTTATATTTTTTGCTGTTATAAAAGATAAAATGTAATTTATTTCGTCCATTTATTCGCCTTTGTTGCTGGTTATTATAGCGAACATTTTTTATATGTCAAGAACGGATTGAGATTGCTTCGTCGCGAAGCTCCTCGCAATGACAGATGATGTATTAGATTGGATTCCACGGCAGGCTGGAGCCTGCCTCTGAATGACAGGATTTGTTAAATGATTCTAGTTATGATGAGATTCCTGCCTACGCAGGAATGACATCGTATGTTTTTATAAGGAATGTTTAGATTGGGATTGCCACGGGCAAGAGCCCTTGCAATTACGGGGTAGATTAAAAGATTGTTTTTAGGCCGATGTGGAGGCCGAATGATTGCCATTCTGCCCATTTAAGTGCATCTGGGTCATGTATTGACTCTGGATTTTTATATTCCATTACATAATAACATGTTCCACTTGAACAATCTGTTTCTGGAATACCGTCAGAATCATATGTATAATCCCAATAGCCTGCGGCATAAAGTGTTCCCTCGGTTTTACCTTTTCTATAATAATCTGTATCTACTTTTATTGATAGTTTTAATGATGGGCTGAAAGCATAAGTATATTCTGCCTCTAACTTATAACTGAATCCGCCACTGCCCTTGTCTGTAAAACTAGGGTCTTGTTGCCAATCAGTTCTGTTTGGCCAAATTCCGTCCGATTCATAATAAGGGACTCCTATTTGAGCATAAGCAGATAATTTATCATTTATACTAAATTGTTTTTCCAATCCGAGTGCTACAAAAAAACCGCTCCAAGTTGTATTATAGATGTGTGTTATTCCATCAACTAAAATTTCCCCATCTCCACCAATTACAACACATTGGTCCGCCGATACACCCCAAGGTGGATAATCTGGTGGGGTTGAAACCCAAGTGGTTTGGTTTAGTGTGGTGGTTGTTCCTGTAAAATTTGTAAAAATTGGTAAATCTTCTGGACTTAAACATACTTGATATGGGTATGTGTCGGTTGCTTCTGTTCCTGAATAAAATGTTCCGTCTCCGTCGGTAAAAATATAATTACCATTTTGAGTTAAAGCAGGAATATTTACCCCTTGATTTGGATAACGATGATCCTTCATTTTTAAGTCATGTTGGAATATCTCATAACCAATATAAGGTGTCAATTTCCAGCCTCCTAAATTCCAAATATCTTTGGCTCCGACAGCAAGGCGGAACGAATCGGTTTTTCCCTCGGACTTACCGACACTGATTGTGTATAAACTGGCATAAGGGTCCAGAGGATTTGTTCTTAAATCATCATCGTAAGAATCCCCGGAATCCGCCATTGTTCCGTGGCGATAATCAGCCTTTAATTGAATTGGATAATCACCAAGGTCAAAAGTTTTAGCCAAATTTACTCCAATTTCGTTAAATATCATATTTGTCCATGATAATTTTGACAATACTCCCGTTTCAAAAGTAAAATCAGCATATCTGCGGCCAACATCTGCACCAAGAGCCCAACCCGTTTCCTCTAAATTCCATTTTGATGAGGTAAAATCCGTTTGATTATTATATCTGTATTGAGATTGACCATAACTGGTGTTTCTGGCGACTACAACATTATTTGGTGTGCTGTTCCCGCGGTAATAAACATTATTCACAGGTAGGTTTTGATAATATACAGGAACACCCTCTTTTGAAGCCCCAAAGAGATTTGCCGAAATAAACAACATCGGTAAAAGCAGTAAAAGTTTTTTCATATTCCTTTCCTTGATTTGTCTATTATAACATAAAACTTCAAAATAATACAACACTTTTTTTCTTTACTTATCAAAATAAATGTTATAAATTATCATAACTATGTTATTCAAAAGACACTCATCTTGGAAATCTGCTCTTGCACAGCCGTTTCGTGTAATCTGGAAATATACCAAAATTATATTTCCTGCTCGCGATGTCGTTTATATTGAAGACGGCAAGATTGACTCCTTTCAACAAAAAACTTGGGTCAGAGTTTCTAAATTCTCGGGTAAAATGTTCCTTGGGCTTTGGGCTTTGTGGGCTACTTATATTTTCGTTTATCAAAGGCCTATTATGAACTCTAAAGCAAAAGAAGTTGAATTCCTTAAATCTTCTCATCAGATGCAAATGGCCGAACTCGCAGAATATCAGAAAAAATTCGCCGATATTCACAAGAACTTGATTATGCTTGATGAGGATTTGGTGAAAGACAATAAATCTATGGAAACAAAATTTGATCTGACTAAAAGAGTTCAACTCTGGGCTGAACTTGACTATATTCAGGCCAAATTAAACAAACTTTATGAAGAAAATAGATATAATCCTGAATATCTTAAAGTCGCTAATATGACTCTGGATATGCAACTTACCAAAGAAGAAAATAAACAACTTTCTAAACGAAATAAAGATCTGGAACAATCTATGAATATGATTTATGAGGCGGATTCTAAACTGACTGAAAGTATTGCTTCTATTACTCAAAATAACATAAACGCTATTGAAAAAGATTTACGAAAAATCGGTGGAACTTTAACTTCGCTCGGACTAAATCAAAACACTCTCATTAAACGCGCTAAAAAAGCAGACTTTGCTTATCTTGGTGGAAGATTTACTTCTACAAATTTGGATAAAATTGAAAATATTGATGAAAAATATCTTAAACTCGCAGAAGAAATTGATTTGTGGAAAGGACTTCAAAGAACTAAAACTATTTTGCCGGTCGGAAATCCTATAAAAGATCCATATATAACTTCTAAATACGGCTCTCGCGAGCACCCTATCAATGGTAAAATCACTATTCACAAAGGTATTGATTTCGCTGGACATATTGGAACTCCTTTGTATGCTGTTGCCCCTGGTAAAGTCGTTCGGGCAGGAACTGAATCCGGTTATGGAAAAGTTGTTGAAATAGATCACGGTTTGGGCTTTTCTACTTTGTATGGTCATTTATCTGAAATCCGTGTAAAAAAAGGCGATTTCGTTGAGACAAAAGATGTTATTGGTCTTGGTGGAAATACAGGTCGCTCAACTGGGCCTCATCTGCATTACGAAATTAGATACAATAATGCTCCGTTTAACCCTTACACTTTCGTTAGTGCCGAAAAATTAGATTATTAAGGAGGTCTATAAAATGATGTTGTTTCATAAAAAAAATGAGGAAAAAACTACACCTACAATTTTGGGTGCTGGTAGCCGTTTTGTTGGAAATCTTACCGCTAAAAATACTCTACAAATTCACGGACTTTTTGACGGAGATATTATTGCTGACACTGTCATAGTTGGTGTAAATGGCATGATAAACGGAACTCTTAAAGCAAAACAATTATTCCTTCATGGAACTATTACTGGGCCCGTTATCGCTAATGAGGCTTCTATTTTTCCTACTGCTCAAATAAACGGCGAACTTCAATATGCTAAATTAAACATTATCAATAATGATAAATTAGAATGCAAATTGAAAAAAATCGCTCCCGTCGGAAAAGCAACTACTAAAATCAAAGGAGTCTAATTATGAAAAATAAAATCTATATCGCTAATGATCATCGTGGCGTTAGTCTGAAATACTACCTGATGGAAATGCTTACAAAAGAAGGATATGAACTGATTGATCTTGGTTGCGATGCCAGTGTAAAATCTGTTGATTATCCAGATATTGTTAAAATAGTTGCTGAAAAAATGGACGGAGATTTATCTTCCAAAGCAATACTAATTTGTGGAACTGGTGCAGGTATGCAAATTGCTGCGAATCGTTATCGCTTTTTAAGAGCAACACGAGTTGATAATCCAGAAGAGGCTAAACTTGATAGGCTCCATAATAACACTAATGTTATCACTTTCGGGGCCGATTATATTGAAGATGAAAATGCCCTTGCCTGCTGTTTTGAATTTTTAGAAACAGAATTTGATAATGCTGAAAGAAGGCTTAGAAGAATTCAAAAAATTTCTTAAAATATAATTTTCAAGGCGGATTTTTATCCGCTTTTTTTTTATTTTACAGAGTCTATTATTTCTTGAAATTCAGTAGGTTTTAGGCTTGCCCCGCCGACAAGAACTCCGTCTAGATTTTCAATTTCTAGTATTGCTTCTGCATCTATGCCATTCACACTACCGCCGTATAAAACTGCCGATATTTTTAAGTCGTTTTCTTTTATCTTTTCTTTCAAAAATGTTATTATGTTTGAGACTTCTTCCATTGTTGGTGTGCGACCTGTTCCTATGGCCCAAATTGGCTCATAAGCAAGTATTCCTTTTATTCCTTTACTCGATTCTTTTAATTGTTTTTCCAATACTTCTTTTGTTTTTTCTGCCTCGTAATCACTGGCCGTTTCTCCTATACAAATTATCGGAGTCATTCCATTTTTAATTACTTTTTTTGCTTTCGCATTTACTAAACTATTTGTCTCGTTATGATTTTTTCGGCGTTCTGAATGTCCAACAATTACATATTTTACTCCCATTTCTGAAAGCATTTTCGCTGATAATTCCCCTGTATATGCCCCGTTATCATAAGCAGAACAATCCTGAGCCCCTGTGGTAAATCCAAGGCGAACCGATTCGCTTAAATATACTGACGGAGGGCAGATTATTACTGATAATTCCGAATTATCTGTTATCAATGTATTTTTCATCTCTTGGAGTAATTGATTGCTCCCATTCATCTTCCAATTACCGATTATGTACTTCATATTTTCTCCTTTTTTATTTATTTCTTGATTTTAATAAATTTTACTTGTCTAATCAATAAAAATTTGCTATAAATGTAAAAAATTAAACAAAAGGAAGAAAAAATGTTAGAAAAATTACATAATGCTAGTGAAACTATTTGGGCTAAAATTCTTATGGGAATACTGATTTTCTCATTCGTTGGCTGGGGTGTCGCTAATTGGATTTTCGGCGAAAATATGATGGATACTAATCTTGCAACAGTCGGAAATACTTCTGTCTCTACTATGGAATTTGATAGAGAAATAAATCGCCAGATGGCTCAAATGAGCAAAGCAATGCAAAAAAGTATTTATACTGATAATGTTGCTAAAAAGTATTTCAGCGAACAAGTTTTCAATAATATGGTTTCTAGAATCTTGCTTGAACAAAGGGCTAATGATATTAAATTAAATGTTTCTGATAGATATATTGCTTCTATTATTAAAGATTCTCCTGAATTTATGGAAAACGGTTTTTTTAGCACTGAAAAATTTGATGCTATTTTAGCCGCTAATCAAATATCTGAAAGAGAATTTGCTGATGTTTTGAGAAATCAAGTTCTGAGGGAAATGCTTTTAAGAGGCTTACTGGGTGGAACTTATGTTTCTAATTTCATTCTTACTGAGGAATATCAATCCAGAAATGAAACCCGTGATATTGATTGGGCTATCGTTAAATTTGATGATTTTAATATATCCCAAAAACCAACCGAAGATAATCTTAAAGAAACTTATGCTAAATTAAAGCCTATGCTTCCTGAATACCGCTCGGTTTCTTATATATTCATTCCTGAAAAGAATATAAAAAATCCTGATGACTATACTAAAACTTATGCTGTCGCTCAAAAGGTTGAAGATGCTATTATTAGTGGCGAAGATATGAAAAAGACTGCCGAAAAATTCAAAGTAAAATTTGGAAAAACCGCTCCTTTCTCTATTCAAAAGAAAGGAAAAGACGGAAAATCTATCAATGACAATATAATTGATGATAAAATACTCAATTTAGTATTTACTATGGAATCCGGTATTGAAAATCCTTTGATGGAATTAAATGATGGGTTCCTGATTATTAGAGTTGATGAAATTGAGCCTGCTATGGCTACTCCTTTTGAATCAGTTAGACCTCAAATTGAAAAAGAATGGGCAGAATCTGAAAAAGAAAAACTGGCCTATATTCGTGCTAATGAAATCCTGAAAGAACTACATTCTGGTGTTGATTTCAAAGATGCTTCTAAAAAAGCAAGCGGTGTTTATCCTGATGCTAAAATTACTAGAAAATCTAGTTCTATATTCCCAGCAGAAGTGCTAAATACAGCCTTTAATTCTAGTTTAGGGACTAGGACTATTGCCGCAGGTAATCGTGCTTTTTATGTTGTTGCTGTAAATCAAAAATCTAATCCTGCCGTTAGTTCGGAAAAATTAAACTCTATTCGTCAGGAGACTTCTAATTTAGTCGCAAAAATGATTACTGATGACTATACTAATTTTTTACAAACTAAGTATCCGCTTAAATTAAATGAAAAAATGTTCAAAAAATTATTTAGTCCTAGATAGGTATTTAATCCCCTCTGATATGAGGGGTTTTTATTTGACTTTTTAGTTGTATTGGCTTATCATATAGGGGTATTTATAAAATAGATGGAATCAAAAGGAATTATATTATGAATATGTATCAATTTTTGGAAAAAGTTGTTTCTGAAAATCCAAAGAGTATTCTTTTACTCCGAGAAGGTTTAACTTATCAAGATTTTCTAAATCGTGTTAAAGAAACCGCTGTTATTTTAAGAGATAATTTTGATGTTAAATTCGGTGATGTAGTCGGACTACTCGCTCATAATATACCGGAGTTTATGTATTCTTATTTTGCTATTTTATCCCTTGGGGCTAGAACCTTTATGATGGATACAAATTTAACTCATAACGAATACGAAAATGCGGTAAAAAAACTAAATGCTAAACTTGTTCTCGCTGAAGATTCTTTCATATTTGATACCGATATTATAAATTTCGTTGATATTCAAACTCTGGATAAAAAAATAGATTTGAAATCTTTTGAACCTGCAAATGTTCAATCAACTGATATAGCATCATTATATTTAACTTCTGGTTCAACGGGCACACCTAAAATTGTTCCATTGACTCATTTTAATTTAATTGAAACTATGAATTCGCTTGATGAATTAAAATCTATTGGAAAGCCAGGATCTGTATTTTATTGTTTTTTACCTGCCTATCATGTTTTTGGATTTGTCTGCACTGTTATGATGCCTTTATATTTAAGGGGTTCTATTGTTCTTCAACCTTCTATAAATCCTAAATTGATTTTAAGCGATTTTCAAGAATTCAAACCTGATATTATTCCATCTGTTCCAAGAATGTGGGAAATGTTTTACAATAAAATTCGCGATAATGCAAGGGCTCAAAAAAAATGGACTTTTATGAAGATTGTTTTATATTCTCAAAACTTTTTGAAATATATCGGTCTGGGCTGGCTTGTCAATAAAGTTAAAAAGCCTATTCACGAATTATTCGGTGGTAATGTTAAAATTATGATTGCCGGTGGAGCGGCTATGAAGCCTGATATTGAAAAATTCTTTCAAAGGCTCGGGTTCTTGTTTGTTCAAGGTTATGGCTTGACAGAAACAGTTGGCCCTATTTGCTTGTCTATTCCTTGGAATAATCCAAAATCTTGCTCGGTTGGTCGGCCTCTTAAAAATAATTATGCTGAAATTCGCAACAAAAATAAAGATGGTATCGGAGAATTATGGCTTAAAGGACATAATGTTTTCTGCGGATATCAAGAAAACGAAGAATTAAATAAAGAAGTTTTTGATAATAGTTGGTTTAATTCTGGCGACCTCGCTAAAATTGATAAATACGGGCGTATTTTTATCAAAGGGCGTAAAAAATCTATTATAGTTCTTGATAGCGGTAAAAATGTTTATCCTGATGAATTAGAAGATTTATACCTACAAATTGAAGGTGTTAAAAATGTCGCTGTCTTTGAATATGTCGTAAAGAAAAAAACTGTTAGTTATGCAGTATTTCAAGTAAGGCCTAATGTCACTCTGGATTACCTAAATCGTGAAATTATGAAACAAAATATTCTTATTGCTCCTTATAAGTGGGTTAAACATTTTGCTATTACTACTGATGAATTGCCTCAGACTTCTACTAAAAAACTTAAACACCATGAAGTTAAAAAGTTATTAGAATCTGGTTATTATACTGATAGAAAAGACTAAGAAGCGGAGCAAATGCTCCGTTTTTTTGTTTTGAGATTGCAACGGCTATGAAGTTGCCTCACAATGACAAAAAATAATTTAGCATTACAAAAGTTAAATGACTTGCTATTTTTTTTGTAGTATTGTATTCCTATATATTATGACATAACCAAAAGGATTGTTCTATGACTAATATAAAAGATGTGTATGGAAGTGATATACAAAACATTTATGGTGCTATCTCTGAGTCTGTTGCTAACAATAAAGATAGACTATATTTTATTCGTGAAGAAATTACTTACTCCGAATTGTTTGATTTAATTAAAAAAAGATCAGTTACTCTTACTAAAAATCTTAAATTAAAGAAAGGTGATACTATCGCTATTATGGCAGATAATATACCTCAATTTCATTTGACTTATTTTGCTGCTGTGTTTGCTGGTATTCGTGTTTTAATGTTAGACTCGTCGCTTGCAAAAGAAGAGCACTTAAATATGACTCGTTTAACAAATTGTAAAATCGTTTTTACCCAAAAATCAAAGTTCTTTACAGACGGGCCTCAAATGTATAATATTGAAACTGAAGATGAGACTGATATCAAAGACTTTAAGTCTGCTGATGTAAAGCCTGAAGATATTGCTTCTTTGTCTTTTACTTCTGGTTCTACTGGAACTCCTAAAATTGTGGGTTTATCTCATTTTAATATAGTTAGCCTTTATGAAAGTGTTAAATTTTATAGACCTGTTATGAGAACTGGTTATATTGTCTATGGA
>CAZEWI010000007.1:11149-21041 GCA_964514455.1 uncultured Bacteroidales bacterium
TTGTTGTAAATATGATGGCTCCTTTCTCCCTAAATTGTTCCGTCTTACTACAACACGAAATGAATCCTAAAAAGTTCTTGGCTGACTTCAAAGAGTATAGACCTCAAATCATTCCTGCAGTCCCAAGAGTTTGGGAAATCTTTTACAAAAAGGTTATGGACGGGTATAAAGAAAAGCATATGGATTGGTTATTAAAATTCTTTATGAATACTCATAAATTCTGGGACACTATCGGTATGAAATGGCTGATTAAAAAACTTACTAAGCCTATTCACGAAATGTTCGGTGGTCGTGTTAAAGTTCTAATATCAGCGGGTGCTACATTAAAACCTAATATCCGTAGATTTTATGAAGGCCTTGGTTTTGCTATTGGTGATTGTTATGGACTAACAGAAACAACTGGTCCTTCTAACTTTAATTTTACTTTTAGAAAAGCAGATGGAAAAATGTTCTATGCTAGTCCTTTAGGTGGAAATGAACTGGAAATCAGAAATCCTGATAAAAATGGTATCGGTGATATTTGGGTTCGTGGAACTCTTGTTATGCCCGGGTACTTAAATAATGAAGCCGCTAATTTGGAATCTTTTGATAAGGATAAATGGTTCAAAACTGGTGATGTTGGTGTTCTTGATTCCAGAGGCCGTTTAACAGTAAAGGCTAGAAAAAAACAAGTCATAGTTCTTGACAGCGGTAAAAATGTTTATCCTGATGAATTAGAGGATTTATATCTTCAAAATGAGGAAATTCTTATGGCTGCTGTTTTAGAAAGAGTGATAAACGATAAAATGACTGCTTATGGCGTGTTTCAAGTTAAACCAGGAGTTAGTATAGAACATTTATCCGAATTGATTCGCCACTCTAATCAAAAATTAGCATCTTATAAATGGGTTACTCATTTTGCTATGACAGAAGAAGAATTGCCTCAAACTTCTACAAAAAAAATTAAACACTTTATGGTTAGAAGATATCTTGATGAGGGATTATATCCGGACAGAAAAGAATAATTTAACAGAGCAAAAATGCTCTGTTATTTTTTAATTTTTAATACAAAAAGCCTTGCGGAAAATTTTACTATTTGCTAGAATCTTGCTTATGGAAGGGATTTTATGAAAAAAATTATTGGTTTATTTTTATTTGTTTTAATTTCAACCTGCCCTTTTACTTGGGCTTTGGCTGATGTTAGTGTTATTAAAAATCAAAGAGATTCTCACTCTGTTATTGATTTACGATTCGGTAATAAAATCCAAGTTGGAAATAAAATTAAATATTTTAATAACGATGATACAATTATTTATGACTCTGTAAATTTTATAAAAAATCTTTCTCCTGATGACAATGTTAAAATATCTCAATTCGCTGTGAATCGCCCTATTATGACTCTAAATGCTGAAGTTCCTAGTTCTACTATTACTAAAGTTTTAATTGATGCTATTTGTGATTACTCTCTTGATAAAGAAAAATGTAAAAGCGAATATGATCACTCTGGAAAACGAATCGCTAATAAAAATAATTCTTGCCCTCTAAGTCATATATTTGTTCCTATTTCTATATCTCAGGCTTCCTGTTATTCTAGTTGCTCTGGTTTATATAATGATGATGAATTCAAAATTATTGATGAAGAATGCGTTAAAATTGGTTGCTCTAATGAGGCTATCGCTTCCGGCTATCAAAAAAGAAATAATACTCTATCGGATTATAATAAAACTTGCTATGCACTGACTTGTAATGAAGGCTTTATTCTGAGAGGAACAGATTGTTTGCCTGAACATAATTGTAATATCGGAGATTCTTTTAATTCTTGTTATAAAGATGTTGAAAATGCTATTGCGGGTTCTATTACTTGTAATTCTGATGCTAATTGGGGTTCTTGTGTAATTACTGCTTGTAAAGAAGGATTCAAAGTAAATGCTGATGCTTCCGCTTGTGAAGAAATTGAAAATTATTGCGATGCTGATGTTTTTATATCTGAAAGTTGTATTCCTGATGAAAATAGCAATGCTCTTTCTGGCCTTACATCTTGCCAAAATAATCAAATCTCTTGTAGGCCTGTTTGTGAAGATGGTTTTGAATTAAACACATCTGGTGTTTGTGTAAAAATAGATAATTATTGCGATGGTTCTGAAACTATTCGTGCTTGTAATGGCTTGCCTGATAATGCGGCTACATATCAACAAGAATGTAAAAATAATCTATGGACAGAATGTAAAATTCTTCTTTGCGATGATGGATTTAATCTTTCTCAAGATGGTAAATCTTGTCTATGTTCCGCAGACTCTGAATTTTCTTGTGCAAATGAAATCCTAAATGCAGATGTAGCAATTAAAACTTGTAATCCTCAAGGTTCTGATTATGTAGATTGTAATTTGATACACTGTAAAATCGGCTGGATTCCAGATGTTGATTCAAATGTCTGTGTGTGTGATGCCGCAAATGGATTTATTCCTTATTTGGAAAATGGGGTTGAATTTTGTGTCAAAGAAAATGATACTTGTGCCTGTCCAGAAGATTACTCCGATAAATCTATTTGCTCTATATCTTTTGAAATAAATAAAACAACCTCTGAAAAAATAGCAAAGTGTTCCGTTTCTTCTTGTAAAAATGCTTTATTTGATAATGGTGTTTGTAAAGATGTTGGTCAAGAATGTTTTTCCGATTGTCCTGATAAAATAAAATGCCGTGTTGCTGAAAAAACTAATAAAAAAATTGGGAACTTATATTGTCAAGAAACTACATGTAAAGATATAAATGCTAATCCAAAAGATAACTGCAAATCTTGTCTGATTGGTTATGCTTTAATTGATGGTGTGTGTGTAAATTCTACAGAATGTACTCTTCAAACTGATGATGAACTTTTTATGGCTTATGGTAAAAAATATGTTCAGGAAAATTCTCACGATTTCGGAGATTGTATTTACTCTGAATGTCAAGAAATTGAAAATTCTTTGTTGGACCCTAGTTTAGTAGCAAATCAAGAAAATCCTTTTAATTATATTTCTAATTTAGAAACTAAATACACAATTACTGTTGATCCTAAAATTGGGTGTGTTGAAACAATAGTTGATTGTTTTTATGATAATCATAATCTTGAAAAAATTGATTGCTCTCTTGATGAATTTCAATCTTTGCCTAATATAACTATGACTAAAAAATGTATGCCAAATAATTTTTGGAGTAATTGTGAATTAGGTTGTGATGATGGTTTTGAATTAAATAATAATCATACCGCTTGCCAACAAAGTCAATATTTCGCTGACGATGATTCTTTGGAAATTATTGAAAAGAATAGTATCTCATTATTATGATAATAATAGGAAATTGATCTTACTAAATCTGTTTAATTATTTATATAAAAAAGTCCCATCGTTTGATGGGACTTTTTTTTTATTTTTAGAAACCAAAAACCATTCTTTGTTTTGATTGTCTTTTCTTTTCATTACGAACGGCTTCTTCTTTCATACGTTTTCTGAGGGCTGTTCTTTTCTCGTGACGTTGTCTTTCTTTTGTTTCACGTTGAAGTCCTTCTTTTTGACTTTTACGTTTCACAACACGGAGTGCTTGCTCTACATTGTTTTCACGAACATTAACTTTTACCATTGATTTCACCCCCTTGGGACATTTATTGTTATTTTATTTTTGTGTTTGACCATTTTATGATTTTTATTTTCAAAAATCAAGCAGTTTTTACAATTAGTTTTTTAGATGTAGAATCTATTTCTGTTGCTATGCCTGAAATTAAAGTGCCTTTTTCGTGTTTTCCTTGGACTTTTGCCTGAATATAATCGTCTGTGTAGCCCGTATTATTGGACTCCATAAGAACCCTGACCTGCTGACCTGTCATTTCCTTCATATAGTCTGACATATTTTTTTCACCCAATTCTATCATTTTATTTGCCCTCGCTTTTGATACTTTTCTTGGATTTTGATTTGGCATTTTACTCGCTGGTGTATTTGGTCTCGGAGAATATGGAAATACATGTAAATGAGTTGGGTTTAATTCACGGATTAAACTCATTGTCGTTTCAAAGTCGTCTTCTGTCTCGTTCGGAAAGCCGCATATCATATCCCAGCCAAATGTAATTTTTCGTTTGCTGTTTTTCGCGTAATTCATCAGTTCTCGCACGTTTTGAGTCAAGTGCCGTCTTCCCATTAGTTTAAGTATTTTATCGCAACCAGACTGCATTGAAAGGTGAATATGAGGCATCATTCTGTCGTCCTGTCCAATTAAATCAACAAGGCCTTTCAAATTAAAGGCTGGATCAAGTGAGGATAACATCATTCTTTTAATTTTTGGAACATCTCGTAATAATTTTTTAACTAATTCTATTAAATCTCCGTCAGAATCGTGATAACCCGCTATATCTACCCCTGTTAAAACTATTTCATTATAGCCGTTCTCAATCAACATCTCTGTCTGTCTTTTTATATGCTCATACGGAAAGCATACATTTTTGCCCCTTAACTGACGAACTAAACAAAAAGTGCAACAATTATTACAACCTTGTTGAATTTGGACAAAGCCTTTCGTCATTTTTTCAAAGTCCTTTACATACAAGGATTTCTCTAACTCTAATGGCAATGCTTCCGTCATCGCTATCGGTTTTGATTCAATTTTTTTATCGCTCTTATAAGACTCTGGATTGAATTTTTCCCCGTTGCCCAAGATTTTCACAACATTGGGAATATCGCTAAACTCTTCCGAATTTGAGGTCGCAGCACAACCCGCTACGATTATATCACTGTTCGGATTTTCAATAGATAATTTGTGAATCGCCTGTCTTGCCTGCTTTACTGCCATATTCGTCACCGCACATGTATTTACTATTATCGTTGGACGATTGACTATGGTCTCGGCGATTATTCGCATTTTCTCTGCCTCAAATATATTCAAGCGACAGCCAAAAACTACGATTTTTACATTTTTTTCTTGCATTTTAGAACCTTTTGATACATCATAGCATAAATTATTCAAAAAACAATTAAATTTTAGGAGTTAAAATTATGGCCAGAGTCACTATTACTGATTGCTTGGAATTTATATCAAATCGTTATGAAATCTCGGTTATCGCCGCTCAAAGAGTTCGCGATATAAACGCAGGAAGCGAGCCCCTCGTTATCCCTGGTGATGACAGAAAGCAAGTTATTGCTCTGCGTGAGATTGCTAGCGGTAGGCTTGATATTCAACAATTAAGAAATGAATTATTGATGAGTTATAAAAGTCCTCTTGTTGCCGACTTTGCCGCAGAAACTCTTGAAGAAGAAACTATTGAAACTAAAAATGACGAAATTTCCGCTATTGATGCCGAACTGGAATTTAATGCAGAATTGACTGATGACGACAAAGAAGATGAGGAAAAATCCGAAAATAACTGATTTCTATCAAAAGACTGATAGGAAATCCCTCGTTCGCGAGGGATTTTTTTCCTAAATTTATGTCTAGATTCTTATATAAAAATGTGATATAATTTACTCAACTTATAAAGGAGAATGTTATTATGGTTAAAAAAATTCGTGTGGCTATAAACGGCTTTGGTAGAATTGGCCGTTTAGTTTTAAGGGCTTATTTAGAAGCAAAAAGAGATGATATTGAATTTGTTGCTATCAATGATTTAGCACCTGTTGATGCATCTGCTTTTCTGCTAGAATTTGATTCTGTTCACGGACGGTTAGATGCAAAAATTGAGGCTGGTAAAGATTTTATTAAAATCAATGGAATTAAAATTCCTGTATTTTCAGAAAAAAATCCATTGGATTTGCCTTGGAAAAAATTAAATGTTGATCTTGTTATGGAATGTACTGGTGTTTTCACTGATGCAGATAAAGCAAAAGTTCATCTGGAAGCCGGTGCTAAAAGAGTCCTTGTTTCTGCTCCGTCCAAAGGGGCCGATGCTACTATTGTTTATGGAATAAATCAAAAGGTATTAAAATCAACAGATAAAATTATTTCTAATGCTTCTTGCACTACTAATTGTCTTGCCCCTGTGGCTTATGTTCTTAACAAAGAATTCGGAATCAAGTCTGGGTATATGACTACTATTCATGCTTATACTGGAGATCAGAGAATTATTGATACTAATCACAAAGATTTAAGACGCGCTAGAGCCGGTGCTTTATCTATGATTCCTACTACTACCGGTGCGGCAAAAGCAATCGGGCTCGTTTTGCCTGAATTGGCTGGAAAACTTGATGGAAATGCTATTCGTGTGCCCGTTCCTGATGTCTCTATCGTAGAATTAGTTAGTGTTCTCAAAAAGAAAACTGATGTTGATTCCGTAAATGCTGTTATGAAAAAAATGGCGGCAAAAGAATTAAAAGGTATTTTGGGTTATAATAATTTGCCTTTGGTTTCCGTAGATTTTGTTCACGATTCTCATAGTTCTATCTTTGATGCAAATCAGACAAAAATTCTTGGCGATGTTTGTCATATTAGTGCTTGGTATGATAACGAATGGGGATTTTCTAATCGTATGTTAGACACTGCGGTTGCTATTGGAAAATTAAAATAATTCGGAGTTTGAACTGACGAGATTCCGCACTAAATGCGGAATGACAGCATATATTTTATAAGGAATGTTTAGAAAGGCAGATTGACACCCCTTCCTGAAATCGCTAGTGCGATTTTGTCCTCCCCCGCAAGCGATAGAGGGAAAGTTGAATGTTAGATTGGATTCCACGGGGCTTTGCCCCTCTGAATGACAGGATTTGTTGAATGATTCAAGTTATAAGGAGATTCCAATATTGCGGGGCAATATCAACTTGTGAATTCAATAAATTAAATTCACTTCGTTGCTTTGCACCTGAAAAACATTCACTGGATGTTTTTCAGATAGCAGATTATTTTTTTCCGTATTTTGCAGATGAGCCCAAGGTTTCCGCTATTTGCATTAAACGATTGTATTTTGCAACTCTATCAGTTCTGGATACCGAGCCTGTTTTAATTTGGCCTGCATTTGTTGCTACGGCTAAATCTGCTATTGTTGTGTCTTCTGTTTCGCCACTGCGATGAGAGATTACAACCCCATAGCCCGCTTTTTGTGCCATTTTTATCGTTTCTAAGGTCTCAGTCAATGTTCCGATTTGATTCAATTTTATCAAAATCGCATTCGCTGCTTTCTCATTGATTCCCTTTGCCAATCTTTCTGGATTTGTAACGAATAAATCATCTCCGACTATTTGAATCTTTTTACCGAATCTTTTGGTCATCTCTTGCCAGCCATACCAATCGTCTTGGTCTAAGCCATCTTCAATGGATATTATCGGATATTTCTTTATTAAAGTTTCGTAATAGTCCAATAATTCGTCTGTATTAAATGTTTTACCCATTCCCTTTAAGATGTATTTTCCGTCTTTATAAAACTCTGACGCGGCGGTATCTAACGCAATAAAAATATCTTTTCCTGCTTTATAGCCAGCATCGTTTATTGCTTCAACTATTAAACTCAATGCCTCGTCGGCACTTCCTAAATTCGGAGCAAATCCGCCCTCGTCTCCGACATTTGTGTTAAAGCCTTTTTCTTTTAATTTTTTCTTTAATGAGTGAAAGACTTCGGAGCCCATTTGAACGGCCTGTTGAATTGTTTTTGCCCCTTTTGGAACTATCATAAACTCTTGAAAATCAAGGGCATTGTCGGCATGACTGCCTCCATTTAAGATATTCATCATTGGAACAGGCAAAATATTGCCTTTTCCAAGAACTTTATACAATTCTTTCTGTTCTTGATTGGCTACCGCTTTCGTTGCGGCCAAAGATACTGATAAAATCGCATTTGCTCCAAGTCTGGATTTGTTTTCTGTGCCGTCTAAAAGTTTCATTGAAGAATCTAATGTTTCTAAATCTCTTGCATCTAATCCTATTACTTGTTTTGCGATTAAAGTATTTACATTTTTAACTGCTTTTTCTACTCCTTTCCCATTAAATGCTTTTCCGCCGTCTCGGAGTTCCAATGCCTCGTGAATGCCGGTTGATGCTCCGCTTGGGACTGATGCACGACCAAAACCACCACCATTAAGGGTGATATCACATTGAACTGTTGGATTGCCACGACTATCTAAAATCCAACGGGCTTTTACTTTCTTTATTTCAAACATTTCTTCTCCTTTTTTGTTTTTATAAAAACTAAACTACACATTATAAAAGTCTTTATACCATTTAACAAATTCTTTAACCCCTTCCTCTACACTTACTTTTGGTTTATAATTATAGTCTTTGAATAAAGAATTATTATCTGCTTCTGATTTTACAATTTCTCCTGGTTGAATCGGTTTATAATTTATTATGGCCTTTTTCCCAATATACATTTCCATTAAATTTATGTATTTCATCAATTCAACAGGATGTGAATTTCCTATGTTGTAAATTTTGAATGGTGCTACACAACTACGAGATGGATTCGGATTTGATGATTTCATATCTATTTTAATATCTTTTTCTGCTGGATTTCCAAGAGCAACTCGTCTAACTCCTTCTGCTATATCTTTTACATAAGTAAAATCACGAATCATTTTTCCATTATTAAAGACATCAATTGGCTTTCCTTCTGTTATATTTTTTACAAATATAAATAATGCCATATCGGGTCTGCCCCAAGGACCATAAACATTAAAAAAACGAAGCCCTGTTGTTGGAATGTTAAACAGATGAGCATAAGAATGAGCCATATTCTCATTCGCCTTTTTGGTTGCAGCATATAAAGATAACTGATGATTACAACCGTCTGTTTCTTGGTATGGCATTTTTTCATTTGCACCATAAACAGAGGCCGTAGAGGCAAAAACTAAATGTTCTACAGGGTAATTTCTACAACCCTCTAAAATATTCAAAAAGCCAGATATATTTGAATCTATATAAGCATGAGGATTTATAAAACTATATCTTACTCCTGCTTGTGCGGCTAAATGAACGACCCTGTTTGGCTGGTATTTTTGAAAAACTTGATTCATTAAATCTTTATTTGAAATATCTATTCTTTCCTCAATAAAATTTGGAAACTTTTTTAAGTTATTTAATCTGGCTTCTTTTATTCTGACATCATAATAGTCATTTACATTATCAATCCCTATAACCGTATGACCAAGTTCTAATAATTCTAATGCAACAAAATGCCCGATAAAACCTGCGGACCCAGTTAGTAAAATTTTCATCTTTTATACCTTTATTTTTTATTTATTATAACTGTTATTTAACTGAAATTCAATCGTATTATTAAAATAATGATTGTAATTTTGTGCCGTTCTTTGATAACCAAATTTTTGCCCGTTCCACCCCCATTCCGTTTAATTTACGGACTAGATTCCAAAATTGCTCGGAGTGATCCATATATTCCAAGTGTGAGAGTTCGTGTATAATTACATAACGAATTACTGACTCTGGAGCAAAACATAATCTCCACGAAAAACTTAAATTTCCGCCCGATGAACACGATCCCCATCTTGAACGAGTGTCTCGCAAGGTTATCCGATTCGGTTTGTTTGGATATTTTTCATTTATCTTTTTTACTTCATCTTTTACATATTGCAAAAACTCTTTTTTCAAAAAGTCTCGGACCCTATGCTCCATCATATCCGCTGTGCCACACACCCATAAATCGCCCTCTTTTATACAGACTCCATATCGGCCAGACGAATCGTTTTTCAATACTAATTTCTGTCCTAAAAATTCAATTTCTAGGCCGTCGGCCACCTTTACTTTATGCTCTTGTTTTGCAAAAAAATTATTCAGCCAGTCGCTCTTTTCTTTCAAAAATTTTAATACAGATTTTTGACTAGCCCCTCTTGGAACTGATACTCTGATAGCCCACTCTGGAATTAAAAGAGGACGAATAACTATGTTTCGCCCTGACTGATTTTTTACAAAATGGACCGGTATTTCTTCTCCACCATCTAAATTAAAAATATA
>CAZEWI010000008.1:0-4641 GCA_964514455.1 uncultured Bacteroidales bacterium
CTTCAAGTTTTAATGCTATATCTAAAATATCTTTTAATTCAGGTTCTTGTTCCAGTTTTTGTTTCATCTCTGGAAGTTTCAGAGAGTCTTTTAATGTATAAGGTTTATTTATTTCTGGGTTTAATCCAGTCATAACTAATTTTGCAAGTTTATCAACTTGCCCATAAGGAAATCCGAGGACTCGGCCTGTGTCGCGAACAACATTCTTTGATGCTAAAGAACCAAAGTTTATAATTTGAGCAACTTTTTCTGCTCCATATCTGTTTTTAACATATTCAATAACTTCATCGCGATTATCAGGATCAAAATCAATATCAAAATCAGGCATGGAAATTCTATCTGGATTTAAGAATCTTTCAAATAGTAATCCGTAATCCAAAGGATTTACATTTGTGATTTTTAATGACCAAGCAACAACAGATCCCGCTCCACTACCACGGCCAGGGCCAACCCAGATATTATGTTTTCTGGACCATTCTATAAAATCTGCAACGATAAGAAAATATCCAGGAAATTGCATTTTTATAATAACACTCATTTCATATTCTGCCTGATCAATATATTTTTGTCTGTCATCTGGAGCAATATGATTTTCAATAAATCTCTCATTTAATCCTGTTAGCGTTTTTTCGCGAAGCATAGCAGTTTCTTTTTCTCTTGTCTCGCAGAATTTTGGAAGAAGAGGTTGTCTTGGTTTAACCATATAATTACAACGTTTTGCTATGTTTATAGTATTTTCAGTTGCCTCGGGTAAGTCTTGAAAAATTCTACACATTTCTTCTGCGGACTTAAAATAATTTTCAGGAGTTTCACATCTGTGATTAGTGTTGGATACTTTATCTCCTGCGGCAATACATAAAAGGGCATTATGTGCTTCAAAATCATTTCTATCTTTGAAATACACATCATTAGTTGCGACTATTGGTATATTATATTTGTAAGCAAAATCTAAAAATGTATTTTCTGTATTTATTTCAGAATCTAATCCGTGCCTTTGTATTTCAATATAAAACCTATCCTTGAAATGAGATTGAAAACTTTGAACTAATTCATCTGCTTCATTTAATCTGTTTTCTAAAATTAGTTTTCCAATAGGCCCTTTGACTCCGCCTGATAAACAAATAATTCCATCGCTATATTTGAATACTTCGTCTAAATTTGCAAAACAACCAAGTTGTAAATATCCTTGTCTTTCATAAGCATCTGTAATTAGTTTTGAAAGGTTTAGAAATCCTATATTATTCATAGCAAGTAATACTATCTGCGATAGAGATTCTTGCCTTAAATTTTGCATAACGGATTCGTCTGTTCCGTGGTGATTTAGAGATAATGTAATTCCAATAATTGGTTGGACTTTATTGTCTGCTGCTTTATAAGAAAAACTGGCTGCTCCAAATAAGTTATTGGTATCTGTCAGTGCAATCGCAGGCATATTTTCAGTGGCACAAATTTTTGGTAATGAATCGGCATGAATTGCTCCCTCGGATAGTGAGTATCCGCTATGAATTCGTAAGTGAATAAAACGAAATTCATTAGCCAAAGCAGTTCCTCCCTTTGCTTTTAATTTATTTTAATTTACCACAACAGTATTTATATTTTTTTCCAGAACCACAAGGACAAGGTGCATTTCTTGATATTTTTTCATCAGGTGTAATTTGACCATTGTTATTTAGACTCTCGTCGTGTTTTTCATGTTCTTCTTGCATTTGTTCAATATCGTTTCTGGTCAGTTCCATTCTACAAATGTATGTTACAGCCATAGATTTGAATTCATTTAACATATCAGAGAATAAATCAAATGCTTCTTTTTTATATTCATTCAAAGGATTTTTTTGTGCATAGCCACGAAGTCCAATTCCTGTTTGTAGGAAGTCCATATTTTGTAAATGTCTTTTCCAAGATGTATCTAAGGCATGGAGCATAATTTGCTTTTCTGCGGTTTTCATTAAGTCTCCATATTTTAATCTTTGATTTTCATATCTTGATAATGCTAAATCAAGTAAGACCTTAAATGCTTTCAAGTCTGTGATTTCAGTATCATTTTTCCATTCTTGAATATCTGTTATTTTTAATCCGAATAAGTTTAGCATACTGTTATAAATACCGTCCAGATTCCAATCGCAAGCAATTTGTTTTTCTGGAATATTTTTTTCTGCGATATTTTCAACAACATCAGTAATTATTTCTGTGATAAGAGGGTGTAAGTCTTTATCAGACATAATGTCAAATCTTTGCTTATAAACTACTTGCCTTTGTTCGTTCATAACATTGTCATATTTTAATAGTTCTTTTCTGGCCTCAAAATGACGGGCTTCAACTCTCTTTTGAGCCTTTTCAAGAGCCTTACTAATCCAAGGGTGAGTAATTGCTTCTCCTTGTTTTAGT
Organism: uncultured Bacteroidales bacterium; assembly: GCA_964514455.1. Taxonomy (GTDB): domain Bacteria; phylum Pseudomonadota; class Alphaproteobacteria; order Rs-D84; family Rs-D84; genus CAZEWI01. Next base: position 2,386 of record CAZEWI010000008.1, read on the forward strand.
CCAAAAGTTTTAAGAATTCCGTCAAGACGATTAGCACCAAAGATTCTCATTAAATCATCTTCCAATGATAAAAAGAATTTAGAGCAACCTGGATCTCCTTGACGACCGCTACGACCTCTTAACTGATTATCAATTCTGCGTGATTCGTGCCTTTCTGTTCCGATAACATAAAGACCTCCTGCATCAAGAACAGTTTTTTTATCGGCCTCAATTTTGGCATAAATTTCGTCTCTTTTTTTATTGTAATTTTCATCAGTCTCATCAAGTTCTGTGATTAAATCTTCGGCATTTCCTCCGAGTTTAATATCTGTGCCACGACCAGCCATATTAGTAGCAATAGTAATTGCACAAGGAGTTCCTGCTTGAGCGATAACTTTTGATTCTCTTTCGTGTTGTTTAGCATTTAGAACGGCAGGTTTTAATTTTAATTGTTTCTCAATAAGTTTTGCGAGTTCTTCTGATTTTTCAATAGTAATAGTTCCAACAAGAACAGGCTGTTTTCTGTCATAACAATCTTTAATTGTTTTAATAATAGCATCGTATTTTTCGGCCCGTGTTCTATATATTTCGTCATGGAAATCAACTCTTGCAATAGGACGATTTGTAGGAATAGAAACAACTCTTAAATTATAGATTTCGTCAAATTCAGCTGCTTCTGTCATTGCAGTTCCAGTCATACCTGATAAAGTAGGGTATAATTTGAATAAATTTTGATAAGATATTGATGACATAGTTTGATTTTCGTTTTGAACCTGAACATGCTCTTTGGCTTCAATTGCTTGATGTAGTCCTCTGGAAAAACGACGACCTTCAAGAACTCGTCCTGTAAATTCATCAACAATCATAACTTGATCATTACGGACAACATAATTTACATCTTTTTGAAACATTATATTAGCAAGTAAGGATTGCTGAATATGATTTACAATAGCAGCATTTGGGCTGTCGTATAGATTATTTCCATTTATAAGATTTCTTTCTACTAATAATTTTGTAATTTCATCTGTTCCGGATTCTGTAAGATAAACAACTCTGTCCTTTTCATCTTTTTTATAGTGTTCTGGTTTTAGTTTTTTTACAACTTCATCAATTCTGTTATAAAGTTCGCTGGAATCTTCTGCTGGTCCGGATATAATTAAAGGAGTTCTTGCTTCATCAATTAAAATAGAGTCAACTTCATCAACAATAGCAAAATTAAAAGGTCTTAAAACTAATTGTTCTGATGCAAATTTCATATTGTCTCTTAAATAATCAAAACCGAGTTCAGAATTAGTTACATAAGTAATATCGCAGGCATAAGCGGCCCTTCTTTCGTCGTCGTCCATATCGTGTTGAATAATTCCGATAGTAAGACCTAGGAACTTATAGATTTGTCCCATCCAGTTAGCATCACGACTAGCGAGATAGTCATTTACGGTTATCAAGTGAGCACCTTTGCCAGACAATGCTTTAAGATAAAGAGCCAAAGTTGCGACGAGAGTTTTACCTTCACCAGTTTTCATTTCGGCGATTTGTCCATTAGTTAAAACCATACCACCAATCATTTGAACATCAAAATGACGAAGTCCAATAGTTCTGATTCCTGCTTCACGAACAAGAGCAAAAGCAGAAGGCATAATGTCTTGCTCGGTTTCCCCGTTGGCTAATCTGTCTCGTAATTTTTGAGTTTCTGCCTTTAATTCTTCGTTTGAATATTCGTGATATTTAGGTTCTAAGTCATTTATTACAGAGTTTAATTTTGCATATTTTTTAACCATTCTGTCGTTTGCAGAGCCCATTACTTTTTGTAAAACTGAGAGAAACATATTTTTTCCTTTTCTTTTTTATTTATATGTTTTATAGATATAGCAATTATAAGAATAAAAGTCAATAAGCAAAAATAAATTAAATTATTTTAAGAGAAATATGTTAAATATACAATTTATAGTTGAAATAATCAATTAAAAGTGTTATAATAGGTTTATGTTTAACTCAAACAAAGGAGAAAACAATGAGAAAAACATTACTTATCATACCCGTATTTTTATTTTTGGGTGGGGTTGCTTGTGCTAATAATGCATCTGTCGCAAATCAGCCAAAATCTAATAGGGTAAATATAATTATTCCCATGAACGGCAATGCAGCAAGGGCACAGAATAGGAATATGAATATGAAACAAAACAATGGTATGAATCAAAACAGAGCGGGTCAGAATAATCAAAACAAACGGCCAACTATTGTGATAAAAACAAAATAGTTTATTAAAACAGAGGGTCT
>CAZEWI010000008.1:4651-5784 GCA_964514455.1 uncultured Bacteroidales bacterium
CGTAGGGTGATTATGATTCATCTGTTATTCACATTTCTGTGATAATCAAGCTGTCTACCCAGCGACACTTGGAAACTGAAGTGTAGTCGCTCTATTTGACATTGCAACGGCCAGAGTTTACCTCGTTTCACTTCCCCGAAGGGACTCGTCTCTGTGGCACTTGTCCTATGGTTACCCATGACGGGCGTTACCCGATGACCTGTTTCCTGTTGCCCGGACTTTCCTCGTTATCAAAAGATACCGCCATAATCCGACCCTCTGTCGGTTATCAATATATACTAAAATTTGGAAAATTCAAGGTTTATTTTTTACCGGATTTTTTCATTAAAGAAAGAGTCTCTGGCAGTGCTTTATTTAGAATATCTTGGATTCTAGGGTATAATCCCCTCATATTCATATCGTTAGCGATTTTTTTTGCCAGCATTTCAGATATCAGTTTTAATTGAGTTGGTGCAATCAAATAAATATCGCTGACTATCATATTGTGACTAGGGCGAAAAGGTTCAGAAATTATGGGATTTTTTTCTGTTGATTGTTGGAAAGGTTCCTGTTTAATGGCATTTTGTAAATTCTGATTGCGATTTTTGTCATTTAATTTCGCATTTATTGAATTCATAATGTCATCAAGATTTTTTTCCATAATCTACCTATTTATTTTAGTTCATTATAACATATTAAAAGTCAATTTACAAATGATTTAATTTATGTTATAATAAAAAAGTTATGATTACAACAACAGAGCCTTATTTTGATTTTATTATTCGGAAAAATGCTCCGAGTATATTGATCTTGCCTTATCGTTTGTCAGAGCCTGTAAAACCGGCGATATTATTTGATGAAAGAGATGTTGCTTATTTGCGTAGGGATTCAGATGAGTTGATAATTCTAAAAAATATGCCAGATGAGGTTTTGAATTTTCTAAAAACATCTCCTAAATTACTTGTTGTAGAGTTGGATAAGGCTAGGAAAATTGCTTATAAATATGGTGTTAGTGTGCAGGTTGATTCAAATGCAAAGCATAAAATAGAAAGGGTTTTTATGCTTAAAATCTAAAAGTTTGACTTTGGATTTTATTCTGCTAAGATAAGTTTGTAAAACTAAAAGGAAAAATTATGACTAAATTATTATCTGGT
>CAZEWI010000008.1:5794-16167 GCA_964514455.1 uncultured Bacteroidales bacterium
TCGCTAATGATATGTCAATGGCATGGGCGATTGCTAAAAAGTGTTATGAAAATGGGGCAGAAATTGCGATGCCTTATGCGATGCCTGCTTTGGAAAAGAGGGTTCGTCCTTTGGCAGAGTCTATAAATGCTGACTTTGTTATGGAGACAAATGTTCAAGATGATAATCAAATGGATAAATTATTTTCCGAGATTGAAAAAAAATGGGGCAAATTGGATTTTGTTCTTCATGCAATTGCTTTTTCTGATAAAAATGAACTCCGCGGATTTTATAAAGACACAACTCGTGAGAATTTCAAAAATACAATGGAGATTTCAGTTTATTCTTTGGTAGATATAACTCGTAGGGCGACTCCATTATTAAAAGAGGGCGGTTCTATTGCTTGTTTGACATATTTTGGCAGTGAGAAAGTTATTCCAAATTATAATGTAATGGGAGTTGCTAAGGCTGGATTAGAGGCTAGTGTTCGTTATTTGGCTTCTGATGTCGGAGTAAATGGAATTAGGGTAAATGCAATATCTGCTGGACCAATTTTAACATTATCGTCATCTGCTATTGGTAATTTTAAGGCTATGTTGTCTTTGAATTCAAGATTGACTCCATTAAAGAGAAATATGACTCTGGACGATGTTGCTAAGGCGGCTGTATTTTTGTTTTCTGATTTATCTTCTGGTACAACAGGGGAAGTTTTACACACAGATTGCGGTTATAATACAACTGGAATGTTAGGTAATGATTTGAAAGATTTACTAACAAATGCTATTACCAATGAAGATAAATAAAAAATGACTCTAAATAAAAAAAGCGGGCGATTGCCCGTTTTTTTTTATGTAAATTCTTTGATTAGATTTGAGACTAGTGTTTTTTGATTTTCAGAAAGCAATAAAAGTTTTTCCCAAAGTATAAAATCATTATTATTTATTTTCTTTTCGTAATCTTGAAAAAAATAATTTAATCCAACATTAAAGAAATTAGAAATTTTAATTAATAAATCAATAGGAACTTTATTTTCATAATTTTCGTATTTTGCGACTTGTTGAAATGATATTCCTAGTGATTTAGCAAGGGTTTGTTGAGAGATTGATGATTGTTTTCTTAGTTCTCGGATTCTTAAAGAAATTAGTTTGTATAAATTTTTATCAAAATTTTTTCTTGGCATAATATTCCTCCTTTTATGAAAAATCGCCAAATAAAATTTGGCGGTTGGAGGTTCAAAACTACTATTAGATAGTGTGCATATTCGGTAAAACCTTATTTTGCAACCCTCCAACCCATTCATTGGAGTTTTCATCATAAAATTATGATGCTAATAGTGAGGTTTGAATCCTCGTAACCAAGAGACCGTCTTGATTACCACAAAATTATAAAATAAAAAATATAAAAAATCAATCAAATAAAAATTGCCAAATAAAATTTGGTGGTTGGAGGTTCAAAACTATCTACAAGAAATAGCATAGGTATTTGCCAAGGGCTTATTTCCTACCCTCCAACCATTGAATATTTTTAATTAAAATCCGATTTGTTGTTTGAATTTCATCATCAATAAAGTTTCATTATCATAATGGCTATTGTTATTCGGATTCATTCTATAAATTGCTCCGAATGCAATAGATGATGTTTCAGAAAGTTCTGATTGATGGACGGCTTGAAAACGAACTTCGCGATTGTCTGGGCTTAAATCAACAGATTCAAGGTATGGTCTTGTGCTTAAACTCCAAGAATCCCCATCTGCAACAATTTCATAATCTGCATTGATGTATTCCAATGAACCCTTATTTATAGCGAGCGGTTTAGAAATCATAAATCCTGTAAAACTTTTTTCTCCGGTTTTATAATTCATAGCCAAAGTCATAGAGTCTGAATAAATGTCAGAAATATTATTTACAAATCCGTTCATATCAGAGTTTAATTGAGTTTTAGCCATAGTATAACGGCCTATAATTTCAAATTTATCAAAAGGATTTAGTTTAATCACATTATCAATATACATAGTTGTAGCACCCATACTTGTATCAAGTAATCCTGTTCCATAAGAGCCAAGAATTGTTCCATCTTCAATCATAATTCCAGTTCCTAAACCAAGAGTGATTTTATCATCAAGGAATTTAGCACTAGTTGTTGTTCCTGCTCCATAAACATTTCCAAGAGTTTCAGAAGATAGCATTAAATTATCTCCATTTGAATTTAAGTCTAATTCTTCGTAAGTAATTTCTCCTGTGAAACTGTGTGCCGAGAAATTAAAGCGACTAGATTGATATCCAACTCCGGACATCATAGCATTTGAAACTAGGGCATAGTAAGGATTGTTTAAGTCGTCTTTTGTTAGTCTCGCATTGGCAGAATAAGAAGATGTTAAATCAGAATTTAATGATATTCTGCTTAAATTATGTCCATAACTAGCATTGAAGTTTAGTCCTCCTGTTAAAGAAGCATTAAATGACATATTATCAATTTGTCCAGATATAGATGAAGTTTGTAAAGAATCATCTCTGAATGATAATTTCATATTTACTGAGTCATCTTTATATATAGTGTCTTCTGTTTCAAAATTAAAATCATTAAATACAAATTGAGAACTTGATAATGAGTTATCAAAAGAGTTGGCAGTAAATGACGAATTAAAGGCCCTTGGTAATTGAATTCCATCAGATTCAACAACATCAAAGAAAGGAACATTCAAAACTATATTATCAGAATTAAAAGCACTGGAAACATTTAATGAAGTATTATTGATTAAATTGATTGAAACAGCCGAGCGACCAAACCAACTACTATAAGATGAGTTTTCTACCCAGCCAGAAACATCAGCGACAGAAGTTTGTCCCCAATTACTAGAGGTTAAAATTCCTGCGGTTGAATAGAATTTTAATGTAGAACTAGGTTGTGTTGCTCTTTCAAGATTTATAACACCATAACCAAAAACTTGAGCAAAAGCATTTTCATAAGTCATTTGTCCAAGACTAACTTGATTTTGATAATATGTTGGTAGAGTATATCTGCTTTGTAATTGAGCATCTGTATAAACATTTCCGTCAGATGTCATAGCAAGCAATAAGAAAATTTGATCGTTAGTCATATATGTAAATGCACTTTTAACAAGAGCAAAAGCACCTGCCATAATCGTTGCCGATTGGCTAGAAATACTTGGACCGGCAGCATTGTTATAAGCGACAGGAACCGCAAAACACCAAGGATCAACTGAGTCTGTTCCAATACCTGCGAGCCCGCAGGTTCTAGATGTGCTGGCAATTGTGCCTATTGTATAAACTCCATCAGAATCTGGGCCTGAGTAGTTATAACTATTAGCAAGAGCAAAACTTGTTCCTGTGCTAGAACTTGCATCTAGGCTAAGAGAATCACTAGCAGAAGTATAACCGGAAGTAGAAGCAGGACTTCCATTAGTAAATAATTGAACAGCGACAGTTGTTGCAAATAAATGTTCTAAATTAGCATAAGCAAGAGGTGCTGCATTTTCAAAAGTTGCACTTAAAGGAATATCTGTTGTTGGTGTATATTCACCAGCAGGCATAACAATAAAAGGTGAAGATGTGTTGTATGTTACAGAACTATAAAAAGTGTTGGCCGCAGTGAAAGCATTAGTATTGCCATAAAATGTATTGATTAGTGATGTAAAATCAGTTAGATATTGTGCTGTTGTATAAGAACTATTATAAATATTCCATAATGTGCTAGTGGTATTAGTTGTGGTGTATAAATTTGCGAAAGATATTACATTTGCACCTGCTGTTTTTGCATTATTCATAGCCGTGTATGTAAGATATGTATTAGATCCAGTCTTAAAAATCATAGCACTTCCGTCAGGAGTCATACCAACTATATCATCGGGATAAGTCCATGCATCACTGTTATAAGCAATAGTAGTATCGCCAACTAGTATTCTGGCTAACATAGTGTCGGTTAAAGAATTTGTAGCATCAACCGCACCAGTTGGTGTTGCTGTTAAATCAAAAAATGCTGTATCTTGAGTACTTGGAAGGCTTGTAGAATTGTTATAAATTTTTCCTATAATTGTTCCTGATGAAACAGTAGATGCTGCTGTGCAAATACCTCCACTTGTTGAAGAACATTCAGCATAATTATAAATTTCACTAGTATTAAAATTGTTTGTTGTAGGTGTTCCAGATGTTGTATAAGGTCTTATTCCGCCCGCTGTAATTAAAGCGGTGATAATTGGGGTTCCTGCGGAAACTCCTGTAAGAGAAGATATATTAAGAATTGCATTATTTGTTGTTCTAAGAGTTGAACCACCGAAATAACCCCTTGCAAAAGCATTATATGCACGAGTTAGCAACAAATAATTTTGCATAGATGTAGGAACAGAACTAGGGGTTTGGACGGAATTGATTAAATTTGTTCCATCAACAGTTGCGGACATTCTTTGAAATCCATTAGCAATAGCAGTTGTTGTTCCAGAATTAGAATATAATGCTAAATTTGTAGTTTCAACACTTGAAGAACTTGCAGGCATAGGAGGCAATGTTAAAATGTAAGAATTTGTCGTCGTTCCGCCGCTGCCACCGCCACCACTTCCTCCGCCACCAGAACTACTGCCAGAATTATTATCATCATCTGAATTAAAAAATCCTGTGTCTGTTGCTGCCATAACTGCGGCCGCAATTCCACCCGCTCCAAGAATGCCAAGAGTTAGTTTTTGATAATTTGATAAGCCGCTAAAAAATCCGCTGTTAGAATCACGATTTGATGTATTTACTGAATTACGATTTTTTATTTGACGATTACAACTAGATGCATCTGCTCCGTATCTTTGGAGAATTTGAACTGCATTCATATCAGAGTTCATCATAGCAGTACATACAATAGACATTCCTGTATTGTCTTTGTAGTTTATATCCGCTCCATTAGATATTAAAGTTTCAATTGTGGTAGTATCACCACGAGAAGCGGAAGATAAAATTTGAATTGCATCTTGATATGAATTAGCAAGAGGGCTCTTGGAAAATCCAATAGTTAAAAGCAAAATTGGTAGAAAAATTTTCGTCCTAAACATTTGTCCCTCTCATTATCTTTGGATTATACATTGTATTTATTTGTTTGGTCAAGAACTTTTATCTATCTTTTTATGAATTGATTCTTTTTTACTTGACGGAATGCTTTCTTATATTTTATAATTCAATGTAAAGTAGAATCCGAAATAGAAAAAATTAAAAATAACTAAAACAAGAGGAAGTGTTATGAGAAGAACTCGCGAATTTTCAACAGAACCAAATGTGGTTGATATTCATGTTGGCCAAAGAATTAAACTCCGTAGAATTATGATGGGCTTATCCCAAGATGATTTGGCTAAACAATGTGGAGTTTCATTCCAGCAGATTCAAAAATATGAAGTTGCAGGGAATCGTATTTCTGCTAGTCGTTTATTTCAAATTGGTAATATCTTGAATACTCCGGTTGCCTTCTTTTTTGAGGGTTTGCCAAATCAAATTGTTGCTAATAGTGAATTTGCTGCAAAACAAAAATTATTCAAAGATACAAAAATTGGAGAACCTAAAATTGATGATCCATTGGCTAAAAATGAATCCCTCCGTTTATTGAATCTCTTTTGGAAATTGCCAAGTGATGATGCTCGTCAAAGTGTTTTTGTCATACTGGAACAAATGTGTAAAAAATAATTTTGTAAAAAGTGCTTGCCTTATTTCTTAAAAGTTTTTAGACTCTGAAATAAGAGACTCGGGATAAAGGAGAAATCTATGAAAAAAGTGTTGTTATTTTCTTTGCTTTGTTTGGCTTTGGCTGGATGTGGGCAAATTTACGAATCAGATCCAATCGGTTTGGGCTATGGTGCAGACGAACTTAAAATGTCGCCTTGCGCTTGTATGATGGTTTATCGCGGATAATGTCTGAAAACTCATCTAAACGTTTTGGTTTCTCTGACTTACTTTATCCCCAGCGTTTTTTTGTTCGTGTTTTTCCAGAGACTAGGGATTTTGCTCTTGCAAGAATGTTTGCGATAGGGTTGTCTTGGTTGTTTTTTGCTATAATTGTAGTTTCTTTATTTATCGTGTTTTTGTATAAATCTCAATCTAGAGTTCCTGTTATTTTATATTATGATTCAATGAACTCTAAATGGTCCAGTATCGGAGCAGAAGAGAATAAAAAAGTTAGTTGGCTGGATTTAAAAGCCAGAATGGATTTAATTACTTTTATAAAAGATAGATATACAGTTTCTTTAGATAGTAATCAGAATCTAAAAAATTGGTGTGCTGTTTCTGATGAAGAGAATTGTGATAATACCAGAAATCATAAATTATTTTGTTCTTTATCTTGCGAGATGAGTTCTGGACTTTATGGAAAATTTGTAAAAACAATTTTGCCTTATTATTCAAAATTACAGGAAATTGGTGCTGTTATGTATCCAGAAATCAATCAAGCACATTTAATTCAGATGAGTTATTATTCAGAACCCAAGAAGAATTTTTTTGGGCAATCACAGCAGGTCGGCGATTCGTTTGTTAGTATTTGGAGAGGTGATTTTTGGTTAAAAATAAGTTATCCTAATGGTTATAAAGATGTTAAAAAAATCAAGTTTTATGCCGAATTGGAACAAAAAGATAAAAATGCTTTTGATTTTGTAGTTGTAAATTATTTTGATTATCTAGATGTCGGAGGTAATAAATGCGAAAACTAATAAGTCTGTTTTTTCTGATTGCTTTATCTGTGATAATTGTTATTGCTTTGTTTAGTTCTTTTAGTTTAATGAATAAAGTTAAAAGTGATGATTTTGTTGTAAATTCTATGCTTTTAGATACAACTCCGAATCCTGCTTTTCGCATAAGTCAATCTATTATAGATTTGAATTCTTTTGATAAAAACCAAATTATTGAAAAAATTATAATTCCTAGAATTATGAAGGATTATTTTGAAATAATTCCAATTTCTTTGGAAATGGAACGTAGAGTTTCTTTTGAAGAAAATATTTCTTATCAAAGAGCATTTTCTCTTTTTAGATTTTTACCTGAACTTGTTGATAGGTGGAAAAAAGAAGATGCGAATGAATATATTTCTCTTGCTAATCAAGGTGTTCTGAGGGAAGTTGAAGTTTGTAGTATAAAAATGGAGCCGGAATCAAATTTTGATTATTATAGAAAATCAGTTGCTAAAAATTATCCTGCTAATTATTATGAAGTAAGATTGAATTTGATTAGTTATGATAAAGTGGAAGATAGTTTGTATGAGCCTAAAATTCAGCCAGTAGTTGTTCGTATTGCCTTTGGATATCTTGGGGTTCTTGATTTATCAGAAAGTGGCATTAAAGATTTTTCAGTTTTAGATCCTTTGTTGTTTTTTGATTTTGGTGTTTTTAATTTTGACTATAAATATTTATAATTTTTTGAAAAAACATCTTGCATATATTTTTTGTGATTGCTAAACTCTTTTTTAAGGAGAAGGTTTTATGACTGAAAATTCGGGGGCTTGGTTTTTTTCTAGAATGTTGGCTTTGCTTTTTCTTGCAGCACTTACGGTGTTGGTATTTTTGTTATTTGCCGTTCAGTATATGAATCCTACCACAAGAACTCAGGTTTTTTATTTAGAATCAGAACCTAGATTAGAGCGTAAAGTTTCAGTTGAACCATTTAAGCCAGACGAAAAAAATAGACAGGAGTTTATTAAATTAGCCAGAATTTTGGTTCAGGAATATGTTGAACAAAGAGAGTCCTATAATGCTGGGGGATATCAGGAGGCTGCTCAAAAATGGGCAGTTGGTGGCCCTGTTTATGCTTTTTCTAGTCCGGAAGTTTATGAACAATTTACACAAGGCGATTCGTATAAAACGGGTGTGAATCCATACAATGATATATCAAAAACAGTTATTCCAACAAACATAGAACCTTTGGATTATTATGGTAAAAAGTATAGATTAAATATTGAGGTTCTAGAAACTGATAAAAACACTTTACAAACAGTTAGAAATACTTTTACAATAGATATAACTCTTGATGTTATTCCGCTAACCGAGACTAATTTAGAGGAATTGGATAATCCTCTTGGAATTCGTGTGGTGGGGTATGAGATTATGGGTACAGAATGGGACAATAAACTAATTTAGAGGTTAGAATATGAACAGTATATTAAAATATTCATTGATTTTTGCAATTTTGCCAGTGTTTTCGCTGTGGGCGGAGAGTACTGTCCAAACTGCTTGGGATAATCCGCAGGCAAATATGTTATCAGACAGTCAAAAACCTGGGTATGCACAACTTAAATGGAGTCAGGGTTCTATATTGCCAATAAAACTTCGTAGTGGTATGGTAACTATGATAAATATGCCAGATGGTGAAAAAATTGCTGACGGGTACCTTGGTAGTCCAGAGTATTTTGATTTGGAAATTAAAGGTGATGGTTCTATCATTATAACTCCAAAGGCTAGTAATCAAGGTGGTGCAGATACTAATTTAGTGGTTATGGGACAATCTGGAAATAAATATGTTTTTTACCTTCGTTCAGAACCTTATAATTCATCAAATATAACTCACTCAATGGTTGATGTTATTGTTGATGGTGGTGTTCCTGCATATTCTCTCGGAACTCCATCTGTGTCTGGTTCTTCTGGTGGTGGATTGCAGTCAATAATTGGTAAATCATCTAAATCATCTAATTTATCTGGAAATGAGGATTATGGCTGGATTAAAAGTATTAAAGTTGATCCAACGGAATTTCGTTTTGATTTAGATATATTTGTTCCAAATCCAGACGATTATGTTATTGCTCCTGAAAGAGTTTGGAGAGATAAGATATTTACATATATTGATTTTGGAGATAAGGTTATTTCTATGACTCAAAGACCTGTTGTTAGTCTTTTAATAGAAGGTGGAGAGACTCCTGTCGGATTTAGAACAGATGGACCAAATGGTCGTTTAATGGTAATTGAATCTATTGGAGATTTAGTTCTTCGTTCAGGACAGAGAATTGTATGTATTAAAAAGCGTGAAAAACCATTCTTGATTGCTGATCCTGCTTCTGTTTATGAATTGGCAGAGGCTAATGTTGCAGATAGGTATCAATCTTCTTTGAATGATGTTTATTCTGGAAATCAAACATTTCAAATGAATGGCTATAATTCGTCTGCTTCTTATTATGGGCAGCCAATGAATGTTGTTGGTCAGCCAACTCAAATTATGGCTCCAACAATGGGGACATCTAATTATGGACAGGTTTCAAATATGAATCAATACGGGGTAAGTGACTCAAAAACAAGAGGAGCATTTATGCCAAATCGTGATATTCCTATTATTCAGACAAATCAATCGGGTGTTGCTGTTGAACTAGGGAGTGGAACTTCGGTTAAGGAATTAAATGATTATTGGACTAAATTGTTGGTAAAATTTAGCGATGGAAATCAAGGTGTTCTTGCTCCATATACAGATAGTGTGTTCTTTGCGATTGACGAACAAGGAGTCGCAGATTTGGGAACAACAGGTTCTACTGCTGGTCGTTTATATCGTTTAAGAGTTGGCCCGATTTCAAGTATTGATGAAGCCCAAAAATTATGTGATTCTATGACAAAGTTTCAGGGAATTGCGTGTAATGTCGTTAGAGTCCAATAATTTATATTGTGGAGGAGAAATTGCCAGAAGAACTAAAAACAACAACACCTAAAAAATCAAAAAGATTGACTTGGATTCTTGGAATCTTGGCATTGATTTTTGTTGTTTTCGTCGCAGTATTTTTTCTTACAAAAAATAAGAAAGGGGTTATTGAACCAGATTTAGCAAATCAAAAAATTGTATTGACGGCTATACCTAAATTAGTTGCAAATCCTGATAATGTTTCCATTTTGAATGCAGATTTAGGTCTCCAAAAGTCAGAAGTCAGATTATCTTTGGCAAAAGAATCTAAAGATATAAAGGCGAATGTTAAAAGTGTGGAATTAAAAAATCATACAGAAAAAGTCACTCTATTTCAAACCTGCACAATCGCTTTACCTTGTGATATAAATCTTACTTGGGAAGTTGATAAGCCAGATTTGAACATAAATGACGAAATTGTTATAACTTATCAAAGTGCAGATGCACCAGAGGAAATGGAACCTTATAAAATGATGATTCCTGTTACTTTACAATCTGCTCCTGCTAAATCAGAGCCAGAACCTATACCTGTTGAAATAGAAGTTCCTGTTGATGTTGAAATTCCTGAGCCAGAACCAGTTGCTGAACCTGAGCCAGAACCAGAGCCCGTAAAAACAAAAGAAGAGGCTTGTTATCAATATGCAAGCAAAGCATACGATTTAGAAGGTCGTCCAAGTGGTTGGATTCGTCCAAAAGGTGGTGTTTATTACTATCATAATTATACAGATTTGAATTGTTCTGCTCCTGTTGGAACTTACGATATTGAAA
>CAZEWI010000008.1:16177-19119 GCA_964514455.1 uncultured Bacteroidales bacterium
AGGATTTATTTATTCTATTTCAAATCCTAACGAAAAAATTGGTAGTGATAAAGAATCAATTTCTTTGAATACAAAATCAGCAGATTTTGTTCCAGAATTGAGTGCCCCTAGATTTTCGGAAAGAATGAATCAATCAACCCCTGAATCTTTGGCAAATATAGAAAAAATTCAACAAGATAGAATAAATGCTGCGAATGCTGTTTTGGGGGATAATTCACAAAATCCTCTTGCTATTATGAAAATAAAAGGTGTTGCAAAAAAAGCCGCAGAAACATATATTCCTTCCTCATTTAATAAGGGTGGCTCTGGTGCGGTATCATCATTACCTAAAAATAATAAATTTGTTTTAAGACAATTTAAGCCTATACCTGCGGTTATAGTAAATGATATTAGAGTAGAGGCTGACACTTTAAGTAAATTAGCAGTTCAGGCCGTTGTTGAGAGAAATGTCTATTCTGATAATGAGAGGGTTATTATAATTCCAGCGGGTACATTGCTTTTAGGACAAGTTGATCCAAAACAAGCCTTACCTGGAAGATATAAAAAAATAGGTGATATAGAAATAAATTGGTATCGTTTTGTTCGTCCTGATGGTGCAGAGTTTAGATTTAATGAGACAAATGGACAACCTTTTAGTGCTGATGCTCAGGGAAGATTGGGTGTTCCTGGACGAGGATCTACTGATTATTTACAAGAGTTTATGATGCCTTTGGTTACTTCGCTTGTTCCCGCCGCTATAAATATGATAAATCCTATTACAAGTGAGTTTTTGAACCAGTTGGATTTAGATAATAATACCGTTACTTTAACCGGGCAAGACAGAAGTTCTGAGAAAGCAAAGGCCGAGATTATTTCTGCTTGGAATAATGTTGCTAATAGAATTGTTGGTGATATGTTGGATTCTAGCGCTCCTCCATTTATAGTTCCTGCAGGAACCAGAATTACAGTATTTTCACCAAGAGATTTAATGCTTAGATTTGATGAATTTGATAATTTAACCCAAAGTACAGAAGAAAATGGTTATGTAGAACAAGATAATGATGCAAAGTTTGATTTTAATACAAAAGATGACTATGAGAAGAATATAGGGGCAGAAAAAATAGCAACAGTTGTTGGTGGTAAAGTTGACGAAAAAAGTTCTGACGAAAGTCCATACCAAATAAATACGAAAAATTATCTAGAAAAAACTGCCGGAAGTGCTTCTAATTCTGTAAAAATTCAAAATAAAACAGAAGATTGGGAAAAATATTTTACAGAGGAAAAACAAAAAGAAGATGCTAAAAAATCCGCTAAAAAAGCAGCAGCAGCCGAGGCTTCAGCATCTTCAAAAAGTTCTGTTGTTTGTCCTGACGATGGCTCAACACCTGATGAAAATGGTTGTTGCACGGGTGAGACATATCAGGTTATCAATGGTAGTCCGGCATGTTGTCCTGCTGATGTAAATGCGGATTGTTTTGATCCTCTGCAAATGTAAAAAGGAGATAAGAGAATGAAAAAGTATATAATTTTAATTTTGTTTTTAATTTTTGCGTTGTTTTTAATTGCAAAATTTTATCCTAATAATTTGTCTATATCAAATGGAAGTGATGATGTTATAATTACTGATGAGCAAATTATTTCTGAACAACCGAAGCCAATAGTCAATGTTGAAACTTGTTCTGATGGGCAATCTCCTGACTCTAATGGCTGTTGTGCAGGAGAAGTGTTTCAACTAATAAATGGAAAGCCATTCTGTTGTCCAGAAAATGATACAACTGCAGATTGTTTTGAACCTTTGAAAGTAAATCAAAATAATTTATCTGAAGATGGAGTATTCAATGATTAGATTTTTGCTTATATGTTTTTTTATAGCACTGTCTTCTTTGGCTAGAGGTGCGGATTTTTTGCCTAATTTTGAAGATATACCATTGATGGATAATGTTGCTATTGTTGAACAAAATGGTTTTATATTTTCAGTTCCTGAGGGCAAAATTTCAGAGGTTTTTGTTAGTTCGGATTCAGTTTCCAGAAGGCAATTTCAAAAATTTTATGAAGAAACACTGAAAGAATTAGGTTGGAATTTAATTGATAGTGGGCGAAAAGAACAAGTATTTCAGAGAAATGATGAAAAATTAAAAATTCAGATTTTGGAGACTTCTCCATTGACAGCAAGGTTTTCTTCTTTCTGATTAAAATTGCTTGTTTTTTACTTAAAAAACTGTTAAAATAGTCTAAATGGAAAGGAGATTATTATGAGTTATAAGGTTATATCTAGTTTTGTTGCAGGAATATTATTGAGTGCTTGTGCTCCAAGTATTGATCATAGTTATGATGATGAGTATGGTTATGATTGTGATGAGTGCTACCAGGATGACAAATTGACTAATGTAAATTATGATAATGAGTATTCTTATATAGATTCTTATAAGCCAAAAACAGAGGAAGAAGTCTTACTTTATGCTGATAAGTGGGGTGCTTCTAATGTGGAAACAAAATGGCAAAATTATAAAGGGGTTATGGTTCGTAGCCAAATTATAAACGGAGATAGAGATTTAAGAGAGATGAAACTTCGTGTTTATGAGAGTGCAAATGGTGGAAATATAGACGGAGATTCTCAATTTATTTTAGGGAAAACCTCTGAATATCTTATGAAGCAAATTTGTGGAAGAAATTCTAAGTCTGTTATGGTTGTATATGAAAAGCCTGCTTATGAAGTATCTCGTCCAAATCCTTTCTTTGATTATAGGATTACGGCAGAGGGTGCTACTTTAAGAGAATATGGTTTTAGGTGCGTTTATTAAAAAAAGTTCTTGATTTTTATAAAAGTCTAGTATAAAATAGCCAAACATTGTGAATAAAATAGATTTGGGGTTGTAGCTCAGTTTGGTTAGAGCGTCTGCCTGTCACGCAGAAGGTCGCGAGTTCGAGCCTCGTCGGTCCCGCCATTTAAAAAGTTAGAGCCG
>CAZEWI010000009.1:0-18851 GCA_964514455.1 uncultured Bacteroidales bacterium
ACGGTTATGCAGTTGTTGATGCTGTCTTTCGCAAAGTATATAAAATTATGGGTTTTATTGTCATATAAGTCTGAAAAGTCCCAGCAAAGATTTGATATGTTATTTGCACCGGTAATGGCGGATCTGTTTGCTGTTGTCATAATACATTGATTGTTAGATAGTCTTATAGTTCCTTCAAGTTTTGTATTTATGGCTGGATTAGTTGCTTTTATTTGTCTTGTTGCTGTTGTATCATTTGCGAGAGTTATCAATTCGTTGCAAAAAACAGGATCTGCATTTGGATTCCAAGATTTATCTGTTTTATCGTTAAAGCGATGTATAAATAAAGGATTTGATATTGTTGCGGTTGTGTCGGTATTTGTATTAAATAGGTTTGAAAATAAAGGATCTGAACTTGAAAAAGGTAAGTAGGCAATTTTTACATTATTTGCATCAAAATTACATGAATTAGAATCACAAGTATAATTTGCGGATTCTAAGGTGCTTATTGTATTATCAGTAATACCTAAGGCTTTATTAAATATACATTTTAATTTTATCCAGTCTGTATTTCCATTTAGACAATCTGTATAAGTAGAAGTATTTGTTGTATTTGGTTTCCATAAATGTAAGCAAGGTAAAGAACTGTATCTGTTTTCATAAGTGTTAAAAAGTTCTCTATTTGATAAATCTATATTTTTAATATTTCCAGTGCTGTATGTTTGCCAATTATTATTTTCAAATGGATTTAATTCTCCACTTCCAACGAAATATGTTGCTATATATCCTTTTAGATTTTCATTTGCTATATCTTGGGCATAATTATCATCGCACCAATTTATAATAGGCTCACTCCAATAAGCATTTATTTCATTTGTAGTATTTGTTGCATCAGATCTCAATAAGAATCTGTAAACTCCTGGTGTATTGTTATAAAGTTCAACAAAATCAGAGGCTCTTATTCTTTCATAATTACATTGATTATATTCAGTTGTATTTCTGGCATAGTTATTATTACAGTTTATAATGTTTGTTGTAAGAAATTCATTATTATCAGCAATGTTTGATAAACTAGATAATGTATCTCCTGTACTAGAATTATTTGCTCCATAAAATTGATTAAAATTCCCTGTGTTATCAATAGTGAAGGATGCAGATGAGTTATCAATATCAGGTTCGGAAATAACTAAATCAATGCAATAATTTGAGTTTCTTTTTTTAATTAAAGAAAGATATCCAGTTTTATCTTCCATGGTTTGTGTTGAAAATCCGGAATTATCACAGTATAGGTATTTATTACAATTGGAACCCCATTTATAGATTGAAGAATCATAAGTAAGATATTTTCCAGCAAAACATCCGTAGTCAGTTATAGGTTCGTTATCAAGTTCTTCGGTTGTATAGTAATTATCAAGTTTATTGCTTAAATCTAAATTATTGGAATCGGTGTAATTTGCTAAATCAGTGTAAAATAATCTATTATTTCCAAATAAAGCAGAGTTATTATGATTATTTGCTGTATTTTGAATTTTTTGAGCAGTTGCTTTAACATATTCTGGTGCCATAATATGATTTTGAAATGGAATTATTAAATTTTTTATATCGTCAAGAGAGTAAATAATCTGATTATTAGAATCGTCTGGATTTGTTAGGTTATAATTATTTTGAACATTCATAGCTTCTGTTTCAAAAATAGATAGTGTTGTTCCGGTTTTATTAAATGTTCCAAGAAGGTTATTATTCTCATCTTTAGGTAAATAATCAATAAAGTTTGAATTATCAGTGATTTGAATATTTGCTGGTGCTGTGCTAGAACCATCGCTAACAGAGAAAAAATAATCATTTGATGTGTCTGTTGTAGATTTGGCATCTTCAATTGAAACCCAGGCAGGAGCATTCCATAAATATAAGGCCGGTAGAGAAATATCTGTTGAATTTATGCTAAAATTTTCAGTCAACATAATTATTTTGTTATCATAAGACTCGTTAAGTCCTCTACGATTACGATATTCGGTGAATGTTTCAGCGGTTGGGTCCCAGATACTTCCACTGGCATTTTCTTGATTTGATTCACTTGATACTCTTTTATTAGAACCTAATAGGGCAGGATTATAATTTCCCCAAAGAGATTCACTTGTAATAATATCTGTTTCTAACATAAAATTATACACACAACCAATCCATCCAGCATCATCATTCCAGTAATAGTAAGATCCATAAGGACAATTTTCTCCCCTTTGATAAAAGATAGATTCTGAATTATCAATAATATCTTCGGAATCTATTCCTTCTAGATCAACTAGTCGCTCGTATGCAGATCCTAATCTTTGCCAAAATGAAAGGGTTTGATTTGATAGAGTCGGTTTAATTTTGTTTACACACAGATCATTTGTATTTTTATAGTAGATGTATCCTTGTTTTTTTCCAATTCTTAAATTTTCAAAAATGGACTTAGATTCTTGAATACCTGTCTCACACATATTGTAAAAACAAGTGCTCCAATGTCCTTTTTCCTCGGAATCTATGGGGGCATTTTCCCAAATTCTAATCATATAAGGAGGACAGCCGACTGTGCTAGATATGGGCTCACTGTCGCTTGTATTTGCACATTCTAAACTGTATGTATAAATTGATTTATTTCCGTTTGTTAAAATATTATATGCTCCAGATGTTGATTTTTCATAATTATAATTTGATGTATTTATATCATTTGTATCAATTAGATATTTAGCAGGGTTAAAATAATATTGAATTTTTTCATCAGAAGTCAATTCTCTTAAATTTGATCCATTAGAGACAAGAACATCAAAACAAATATAATCAATGCCCTCATTGACTGTGCAAGGAGTTTCATGGATTCCATTTGTATCTGAGTATGTTGAGCCACAACCGTAATAAGGAAATAAATCAGAAACTTCTGTGAAATTTATTTCGTTTTCCGGCTCAAAAATTACTGTTTTATTTAGATCTTCAATTCTGTATGAATTGATTCCAATACTCCAAGGAATAGGTTTTCTATAATTTAATTTAACTTTAAGATCTCCGGAATTAGTAAAAATTCCACTATCTAAAGAAGCAACCGAATTTTGAAAATTTGAAGAGGGCGTATCAAAAATATCAAAACTTTCAGATCCGGTATTTATAGTTGTCATAAGAAAAGATTCCCCCCACCAAGAATCAATCCAACTATTAGTTTCCCAATTTCTTATATTCGCAGGGATAGCAAAAGTAGGGTATCCATCTTCTATTCCTGATTCGTTTAAAGTTATAAAATCATAGCAATTTCCTGTTGTTGAATTTATTGTAGGACAAGGGATAAAAGGTTCTTGTTGTTCAGTTGTTGGATTATATATTTGATAAACATTTTTTAATATACTTTGAGGTATTGGTATTGGAAGTGGAGAATATGAATTATTTTCATTGTCTGAATATTTAAATCTTAAATAAACCCCTTGATAAGAATTATCATCAAAAGCATTTTCATTATCATAATCACGACTTCCAAAAATGGAGATTCCGCTATATGCTGATGTTATTGTAGGAACTAAAGGCATAACCCCATTATTTGATTCTAAACTAGGAGTAGAGAGAAGTTCTGTTGAAAATATTGGTGTTATGTTTTTTACATTATTGTCTTGATCATAGAATCTAGAATAATCAGAACCCTGTATTTGAAGATTTCCCATATCGTTTAATCCTGTAAAAGCAGGTAAAGCATATGGAGGTCTCCAGCAATAAACACAATCAGTTGCTTCATTTTCAGAATTTGTGTATTTTGAATCCTTGTACACCATAATAGATTTTTCTGCGGGACAAAAAACATCATTGCTAGACATTCCTGTATTAGAACACCAATTAGGAATACATTTCATATCAAGTATTGAAGAATCTCTTTTATATCCAACAGGACAAGGAGGAACAATGTGTTTTTCTTTATTTATTTCATCAATTTTTTGACAAGAATATCCAGATTTTGAATTTGTATCACTAACAAGAACTTTATCTTGTCCGCATAATTCTTTTTGTGTTCCGCTAGTTTTGCATTCTGCATAATAAGGGAAGTTTGCTTTATCTACAAATAAAGGGCTACAATCCAAACAAGAAAACATATTATAAGGATTTTTTGAAATGTAATTATCATCAGAAGGTAAAATATCCCCGAGTCCTTTATTTATTATATTAGTCCAATATGATTGTTGCTTTTTTGTGCCGTTTTTAGGGGGATAATTGAATACATAAGTTTGCTTACCTGTTGATATGTCGCATATTGAATTGGTATTGCAAGATTGTGCTTTAGTTGAATCTGGAATGCAAAATGATTTTTTTTCATCATTGCAATCAGTGCTGACTGTGATTTCACAAGCGGAGCAACCAAGTTTAGATGAGGTTATAGTTTGGGTTATAATGCTTGGTTTCTCTGTTGTGGAACTAGTGCTAGAATCAAAAGATTCACATTTTGTAAGATTTTTAGTATTTACAGAGTCATAAACACATTTCCAAGTTAAAGAAGAAAAATCAAATGAAGGTCTAAATCCCTCATCGCATTCAGGAATAGATTTTTCATCAATTATACACTGCCAAGAGTTTATTTCAGAATTAAAATCAGCGATATATCCTGATTTACAAGTAGGTTTTTTATCTTCATTTAATACACAAGTGTCTTGAATTGAATCAAAGATAGTATCTCCAAAACAAACATCGGAAGCCGTAGCATCTATGCATTCCCAACCTCCGAAACGATAAACACTAATTTTTGAGCCCAAACATCTAGGGCGAGTTTGATTACGAATAGCAGATAAAATATCTTCATTTGATAATTCCGTAAAATTTATAATATCTCCATTTTTTAAGTCTGCATTTGCGATAACTATTTCTGGAATTTCTATATTTATTTCATTAGAGGCGATTAAAGTTGGTTTGTTATTTTGATTTATTACAATTCCTAGGTTTACATTATGGCTGAAATCCTGTTTTAATATGTTTAATAATTTAGCGGTGTCTTTATTTCTTAAAAATGAAGATTTTGATATAACATAATGGGTTATATTTTGAGAGGAGTCTTCTTTGCTTGGATAACAATTTGATGATATTTTTCCATTTATACTACATAATTTAATGCTTTTAATTTGGTATCTCTGTTCGCATAGATTTTTTGTTTTGTATTCATATCCGTGAGGTTGAAAGTTGATTTCATTATCATCAACGGCTTTCTGGTGATTTGTGGTCAGGCAATTTATTAGAGTTTTAATAGGTGCAGTTTTTATAAGTTCCTCTCGTGATTCGGATTGAATATTATATCTTGGGGCGGAAAAGTAGTAGTATCCTCCCATAAACATAAATGCAAGCATCATTAAAAATATATTCATTTATCCTTCTCTAATCTAATTTTTATGTTAAATACATTTGCTTTTTTATTCAAGTAAAAAATACACTTGTTTTATAAGAAAAAAAATAGTATTATTTATTTATGAATATATTCAAAAAGATTTTGAGTGAAAGGCATACGGAGCATTTTGCATGTGGTCCAAAACGGGACAAAAATGAGTTAGATTATATTTCTGAAAATGAACTTATAGGCGATGCGATTCGGGTTAAAAATTTTTCTCCTTTTAAGTCAATTTTTAAGATTGGCTTTTTGCTGGGGATTTTTAGTTTCGTATGTGTGGGTTTATTTATTTTATATGCGTATATTAGGTTGCCAGATATTCATTCTATGATAAATCAAACAAGGCCTGCTTCGGTTGTTTTTGTTGATAAAGATGGTTATGAATTACGAGCAATGAATAAAATAATGGGGGAATCAGTTGATGTTGCGACATTGCCTCCTTATGTTTGGCAGTCAATAGTTGCGACAGAAGATAAAAGATTTTTTAAGCACGGAGCAGTTGATTTATATGGTGTTGTTCGTTCTGCTGTGGTGAATTTAGTTTCAAATAATTATAAACAGGGTGGCAGTTCTATTACTCAACAATTAGCAAAAAATTTATTTCTCTCTCGTTCAAAAACTTTGACAAGAAAAGTTCAAGAGGTTTTAATTGCTTATTGGCTTGAGAGTGTTTTTACAAAAAATCAGATTTTGAATTTATATACGAATAGGGTTTCTTTATCTCGTGGATTGAGGGGAATTGATAGTGCTAGCCGTGATATATTTGGAGTCAGGGCTAGTGAATTATCTCTTTCTGAAAGTGCTAGGCTTACGGCAATGTTAAAGGCGCCAACGACATATAATCCTTTGAATAATTTTGAAAAATCATCTGCAAGGGCAAAGATAGTTTTGAATGCTATGTTAAAAGAAAAATATATCTCAGAATCTGATTATAATAAGGCAATTTTAGATTTATTAAAGCCTATTTATAAAAGACCGGACAGCAATGTTCATCGTTATTTTACGGATTATGTTTATGACGATTTAATTTCTAGAATTGGTAAAATTCCAGATACTGATGTGATAGTTTGGACGACATTAGATAGTAAAATGCAAAGAAAAATAGATTCAGTAATAAATAATAAAATAAAGGAATCTAAGGATAAAAATGTTTCTCAATCAGCGGTTGTCGCTATGAATAAAAATGGTGCGATTAGTGCAATGGTAGGTGGTGTTGATTATCAAAAATCTCAATTTAATAGGGTTCTTGCTTTAAGACAACCTGGTTCTTTGTTTAAGGTATTGGTTTATTTGTTGGCTTTTGAAAATGGCTATAATCCAGATGATTTAGTGATTGATGAACCTTATTCTGTTGAAGATTATTCTCCAAGAAACTATAACAATAAGTATTACGGAGAGATTAAATTAAAGGAGGCATTTGCTCGTTCTGTAAATTCTGTGCCTTTGAAATTAGCCGAAGAATTTGGTATTGGAAAAGTTCTAAAAATGGCTGCTAGGTTTGGTGTTGGAACAGATATTAAACGAGAATATGCGACAATACTTGGTTCTTCTGAAATGACTCTTTTGGATTTAACTAAAATGTATGCAATTTTAGCAAATCATGGTTATGATGTCCGTCCTTATGCTATAGAAAAAGTTATGACAGAAGATGGTAAAATTATTTATGAAAATATATCAGAAAAAAAGGATAAAATTTACGATGAGTCTGTTGATAAAAATGTAAGTCTTTTATTGGGTGAGGTTGTAAATGCTCCATATGGAACTGGGAAAAGAGCAAAAGTTGATGGAATTCTTGGCGGAAAAACAGGAACATCTACTGATAATAGAGATGCTTGGTTTGTTGGTTTTACTAATGATTTAGTTATGGGTGTTTGGGTTGGAAATGATTCAAATGAACCAATGAATAACATCACAGGAGGAGGGCTTCCTGCGATGATATTTTCGGATATTTTAATGAATTAGTTTTTATACCATAAAAGGTAAATTTTCAATAGTTCCTTCACTGACTCTAATATTTACATCAATTAGTAAAAAGATAAAGTTTTCTAAATCAGCATCAGTTAATTCTTTTCCGCAAGAAAACATTTTTGGATTTAAGAAGTGTGATGTATTTACAGTCAATTTTGTAACAAGATGATCATCATCAAGTAAGCAATAAATAGGACCTATATTTTTTGGGGTATTTTCACCGACTTCGTGTTCTGTTTGTGGGGCTCTCAATGCATCAAGTAGAGTTTTCATACGATTATCAATATCAGCACGGGATTGTCCGATTATTTCAGGGTGAAACATTTGAACCTCTAATTCTGCTATTAAGTTTAGGGCAGGAGTAATAATAGGGTTAAAATCTATACCATTATAATGACGAGTAATAACAGGAGTCTTTTTTGCATTTGGACCCATATATTCAGTTAAATGATGCCAAGGCGATACTTTTAATAATTCCTTTAATTGTTGGTGAAATTTCATTCTGATTTCAGCAATGTGTTGAGAACGTTTTTTAGGATTTACTTTAAGATCTCCAAAATATAATAGTTTAAATTTCATTTTTGCTCCTTTTTTATTAGCAGGATTATTTTCTCATTGTTTAATTATAACAGAAAATGAAAATTATGGCAATATATTTTTAATTATTGCCAAATGTCTTATAAAATAAGGCTTTTATGAAAGTTATATAAAGTTAAATTTTTTTCTTGATATTTAATAAAAAGGTTATATTATGAAATTGTTGCCGTTGTAGCTCAGCTGGTAGAGCGCGTCCTTGGTAAGGACGAGGTCGTGGGTTCAAGTCCCGTCAATGGCACCACCTAAAATAAAATTTTTTTTATTTTTATCTCCTTAAAAAAGGCCTCTGAAAAGAGGCTTTTTTAATTTTTAATAGGGTGTTCTGTTAGGTATTTTTTTAATTTATCTAGGGAAATGTTGTATTGAATTTTACTTTCAGGATAAAACCTTTGGTGATGATAACGATAGACCATACCCTTTCTTAAAGTTCCTTCGTTGGCATTTATTAGTTCTTCAAGATGCTCTCCTTCGCCAATGCTTAAACGGAGGCCTAAGTCTTTACATATTTGTCTTGTATAGTTATTTTTTCTGTTAAAGGGGGCAATAAAATCTTTGATTTCTTTATTAGGAAATAATTTTTTTAATAGTTTTAATCCTTCTAAAATATCTTTTTTTTGTTGTTCATATGTCATTCTGGAATAATCGGTATGATAGAGTCCGTGTAGTGCAATTTTGTCGGGACATTCGTTTAGATATTGTATTAGTTCTTTATTATTTCCAATAAAAAAAGGTTTAGAGGCATTTTTTATAGTGTCATAATTTGCTTCATTTAGATGTTTAATTTTTTTAAATTGACGATAAGTCCCATCAGAAAATGCTTTTGTGTTCAGAGTCCCATATAAAGTTATTCCATGAGTTTGAATATAACCTAAATCGTGAAAAATCTTACAAAGTTTTTTTAAGTTATTTAAGTCTGAATCAAAGGCAACATCATCATTTCTCCACATAATAGTTCCATCTGAAAAACTTTTTTTATGATTTCTTTTGTATGATAAAATAGGGATTCCAAATAATTTTAGTTTTCTGTGTTCTCCGTATTTTGATTTTTCAATAAGATTAAATCCTAAAAGATATAATATTGTTTTATCACTTAACTTTCTTTTTTGTATAATTTTCATTTTTTTCTCCTCTTATTTTTCAAATTTAGATTTAGTAGGAAAGAATGATTTTAGAAAATTAGAATTTTTCTCTCTTTGAGTGTCAGTCATTCTAGCACCATCATTGATACAAAATAATTTTGGTTTATATTTTTTTATATTATTTAATATATTTGCTCCATCAAGAGTATCTACTCTTTCTCCGATAAATAATTTTTTAATTTTATATAAGATGTCATCTCTTTTTTTGAAGTCATATTTATAAAGTTTTTCTCCTTTAATAGTTTTGTTGATTATTAAAATAGTTTGATTTGTAGCATTTCCATATAAAGTATAAATAAATTCTTGTATATTGTCATCATGGCGAAATTTAGTTCTTTCGGTTTTATCAAAAATATCTTTGAATGTCTTGATTGTCTCAGTAATAATTGATTTTTTCATCGGAACTATATTATGGCAAGGCTCACAAAAATACTTTTTTTCAAATTTTTCAAAAATTAAATTTCTTGCTTTGTGGGTCGCTTTCCCATATCCACTTTTTGAAGAGAAAAAACGATTAAATCCACTCCCCGTAAAAGAGTTGTTAGGTAATGATTTTCTTTTGACTAAAATTATTGGAGTTCCTGTTTTTGTAAAAAAATAATCGGGTGTGAGTTCTTGTCCAAGCATAGTATCATCATTAGCAAATAAAAAATGCTCGGAAAGATTTGGTATTTTATGTATGTTTGCAGTTAAAACCCTGTTATTAAAAGTAGGAAGAGCATATTCAGGCACAATGTCTTTATGGTCAATAATTGAGACTTTTTTATTTTTTGTATTTAGCCATTTTGGAGTTTGATTATCTGTTACAATAAAAATATGATTTATCCAAGGCGCAAATTTTTCAACAGAACGAAGAGAGTATTTTAATTCATCGTTATCACGAAATCTTGCGGAAGTTGTAGAAGATTTCGGTAGTTTTCCTTCTTTTTTTTGCCAAAATTCTCTCTTTTTTTTAAGATCGATATCGTTCCCATCAACCCACAAATAAACCAAATCAATTTTCATTATTTTCCCTCTTTTATTTTTAGTTTATAAAAACTTAAAACATTCTGTAATTGTTCGTCATTTTTTGAATATCCTATATTTTCAGTATATAAACAAATGGAATTTTCTTGCCCGATTTTTTTCTGTTCTCTGAGATTATTTTTTATAAGGTTTATTTTAGTGCCTTTTTTGAGAGTCATAGCCCAAAACCAAATATCATCGGCAAGAGGTGATAGTTTTTTAAATAGTGTTTCGTTAGTTGTGTCTTTGTAAAGACTATGGGGTGGATATAAGATTCCTCCTACTCCTGTTAGAAATGGATTAGTGGTGTTTTTATGGACTCGTTTTTTCCAATGTATATAAGGCCTTATAGAGCCATCTGTATTGAATGTAATTTGATGGGCACGATGACCATGAATTGATTTTTTATCAATTAAATAGGCATTATATAATTTTTTTAACCAATTTTTATTGTAATATACATCATCGTCTGCTGTAACAATAATATCATCAGGATATTCTTTTAGGCTTGGGATTAGTTTTTTATAAGATTTTATGTTTTTGTACCATTTGATTGTTAGACCGTTTTGTTTTAGATTTAATAATGTTTGAGGTAAAACTTTTTCTTTGTTTGGAAATTCTTCTGGAGCTAACCATAAAACAAGAATGTCAGGTTTTTTTGTTTGATTTAATAGAGAATAAATGCAGTAGTGAAGGTTGTTTATTCTTGCGGGAAAAGAAGTTAAAGATACAATTATTTTAGGGTTTGTTTTTTGTTTAATTTCAACTCCTAACGTATTGAATTGTGATATTTTTTTATTTAATTTGTCTTTATCTACATATTTTATAGATTTTAATGTAAATAATTTTTTATTGAAAAAATATATTGTTTTTAACCCGTTAAATTTTATGATTTTGAATATTTTCATTTTTTTCCTTTAATTCTTTTTTTATTGCTGGAATATATTTTTTCATCTCTGTATCTTGTATATCATTATTATCTCTTTTAGAAAAGTTTTTATCATAAATACCATTGTTTTCCATAGCATCGCCGCGTTTATTTTTTTGTTGAAATTCTTCTAGACTTTTACAAAAATAGTGATTGACTCTGATTTTATTTATGCTGATATTTTTACTATTTCCTGCGACTTTTTCACCTAATTCATTTGTAGAACTTCGGTTGCCAATGAATAATCCATGATGCGGAGTTGCTGAATAAACGGCCCTTGGGTTTAATATAGTTTTTAATAAATAAAAAGGATTTTTTGTAATATCTCCGTGTTTGTTAAATCTCTCAATTACTAGGTCATTTGTTTCGTTTTTATGACCATTGCTGCCATAATGTAGCCAGTGCATTCCTAATCCGTATTTTGGATTTATTTCCCTTATAACTTCTGAAATTGTTTTTTTTGATAAAGGCACTATAAACTCATCAATATCAATAAATGCGAGCCATTTAGTTTGTAATCTGGCCGTTTTTATAGCATCTTCATAAGCGGGAACTTGTTGTAATTTACCTGGCCAAAATTTATAAGAAACATCTCCGGATTTAATGTATGATTTTAAGATTTCTTTTATATTATCTGTTGATTCGTTATCATATACGTAAAAGTGATTTACTCCGACTAATTTATGAAATTCAATCCATTCGGGCAGGTATTTTGCTTCGTCTTTTATTATTAAAACAATTGCTAGATTATATTGAAAAGGCCCTTTATTCTCTTTTTCAAAGTTTTTGTAAAAATGTTTGCGAAATTTGAAATAGTTTTTTAATTTTCCAAAGCGAATAGCATGTCTGATTCCTGTATTCCAAAAGAACAATCCAAGAATAATGTTTTTTAAGATTTTTTGTAATTTTTTCTGCATTTTATTGCCTCTTTCACATTGTAAATGTACTTTTGTAATGTATTATCTTCAATTTCATTGTGATTTAATTCTTTGAATTTTTCTTTGTAGTTTTTGAACCTGATATTTGTTCCTTTCCAAGCACTACCACGATTATTTTTTTTAGCAAATTCTTCTATTGTTTTTATAGCATAATGAAAAATACATAAATCGTTTGTGTTTTCAACTAAAAGTGTTTTACCAAAACAAGAGTGAGAATGATTTAGGACCCATTTTACAGTTCTCGGATTTACAATGCTTTTATAGCCGGAGGGAGTTTTTTCGTGATGATTAAATCTTTGTATAACAGGCTCATTAGTTTGTTTTTTATGTCCGGAATCACCAAAAGTATACCAAAAAGCAGTAATTTGAGCATAGTTTTGCTTCGTGTTCAAAAAATCAACGACATTTTTGTGAGTTTTTGAAACTAGAAATTCATCTAAATCAATTAGAGCAATCCAGCGGGAGTCTTTTTTATAGGTTTGAATTGCTGTTTCGTATACTTTTTTTTGGACTCCATGACCACTAATATAAGTATATTTTACAATTCCGGCTTTAATGTATGGTTCTAGGACTTCCTTTGTATTGTCAGTTGATTCATTGTCATAGAAATAAAAACAAGAAACACCTACGAGTAGATGATATTCAATCCATTCGGCGATGTATAGGCCTTCGTTTTTAGCAATACAAGCAATAGCGAGTTCGTGATTGAATTTTTTATTTTTATCATTTTTATAGAGTAAATTAAAAATCAAGTGTCCATATCCAAGAGGGTCTGTTCGGAATTTTTTTCTAGCGGATTTTGATGGAATTAGTCCGCAAAGCAAAAAAACTAATTCTTTTTCAATGCGGAATAGTATTTTTTTCATTATTTTATCTCTGTGTATTTATCAAGCCAAGCGGTAGGTTTTATATTTCTGATTCCGAATTTTGCACGATAGCCGTGTCTTGCTTGAATAGGGGTAGGCTTTCCGTGGAATATCAGAATTTTTGTTTTTTCTGGTAGTTTCGGAGTATAAAAATAGTTTAGAGGAAAATGATAAATACATTTTTGCTTAAAACTGACAACCCATTCGCTAGGCCAGTAATCTAAAATGCCTTTTTCAAGCATCGCATAAGATAAATAAGCCTGTTCATTACGGACTAATGTTTTAATTTCTTCGTGATGTTTTTGGAATACATCAATAATATCTTCGTGTTGTCCAATTTCAAAGCGAAAAACCGAAGAATTTCCGATTACTTTTTTGAAATATAAATCCCTCATAATGAAAAATTCGCCAGGTTTTGTGAAAAAACAATCTATATTGTTTGTTATTATAATATCTAAATCTAAAAATAAAGCAGTTCCTTTTAAGTCTCCTAATTTTTTGTGAAAAACTCCTAATTTTCTCCAACCGCGTTCGGGTTCTTTGGAGTTTATAACAACCTTTGGCAGAGGTAGAACTTTTATTCCTGTATCAAGTCCCTTGGAATCATCGGTAAAACAGACAAAATTATGAGGGATTGTGAGATTTTTTTCAACCATTTTATATAGGCGATTTACATAGTCAGGGCCAAATTTTGTCCCCCATTTCATACAAATTACATTGTTAGTTATAGAATTATTTGATTTTACGGTCATAATTGTCTCCTTTCTTGTTAGTTTTATATTGGCATAGTAGTTTATAAAAATCCAGTTAAAAATACAAAATTTGCATTTCTAAATAAGAGTCTTGAATTTTTTTTTAATTTAAGTTAGAATGTGTAGATAAAAAGGACTTAAAAAATGAAATATAACGAAATTAGAAAAACTTTTTTGGATTTTTTTGAATCTAAGGGTCATAAAATAGTGCCGTCAGCGTCATTAATTCCTAATGATAAATCGGTAATGTTTACTATTGCTGGAATGGTGCCTTTCAAGAATATGTTTTTAGGCTTAGAAAAGCCGATATCTCCTAGGGTTGTAGATGTTCAGAAATGCGTGCGGGCTGGCGGAAAACATAATGATTTAGAAGAAGTTGGATTTAGTCCGAGGCATCATACTTTTTTTGAAATGCTTGGAAATTGGTCTTTTGGTGATTATTTTAAGAAAGAAGCAATTAGTTATTCTTGGGAACTTTTAACAAAGGTTTTGAAAGTTGATCCTGAGAGATTGGTTGTAACAGTTCATAAATCTGACGATGAGTCTGCAAAGTTATGGACTGAAATTGCTGGTATTCCTGATAAGGATATAATTCGTCTTGATAAAGATAATTGGTGGAGTATGGGTGATACGGGACCTTGTGGCCCAAGTACCGAGATTTTTTATGATTTTGGAGAAAACATAAAGGGTGGAAAACCTGGGACTCCAGATGAAGATGGCGGCAGATATGCTGAAATTTGGAATAATGTTTTTATGCAATATAATCGTGAAGAAGACGGAAGTTTAACCCCTCTACCAAAGCCTTGTGTTGATACGGGTGCTGGATTAGAACGTTGGGCTTGTATGCTTCAAGGTGTTTCTGATAATTATGATACAAATTTATTTGTTTCTTTAATTGATGAGATATCAAAAATTACAGGAATAGAACAAACAAAAAAGAATAGGGTTAGTTTTAAGGTTATTTCCGATCATATTCGTTCAGTTGGATTTTTAATTGCTGACGGAGTCGTTCCTAGTAATGAGGGACGAGGTTATGTCGTTCGTCGTTTAATTCGTCGTGCAATGAGGTTTGTAAATCTTATGGGTTATGATGGTGTAGTGTTGTCAAAATTGTATTCTAAACTTACTGAATTGATGGGATATGCTTATCCAGAATTGATAAAGGAAAAATCCAGAGTTATTAAAATAATTGAAAAAGAAGAATCTGCTTTTTTCAATATGTTATCTAGGGGAATTAAACTAATTGATGAGGTTATTCCAAATGTCAAAAACGGGGTTTTAAGTGGTGAAATTGCATTCAAATTGTATGACACTTATGGTTTTCCGCTGGATCTTACAGAATTGATATTAAAAGAGAAAAATATATCTGTTGATTACGATAGTTATGAAAAAGCAATGAAAGAGCAAAAAGATAGATCTCGTGCGTCTTGGATTGGTAAAAATGGAAATTCTAAAACATCAGAATTGGTTGGAACTTTGGATTTGAAAACAGAGTTTTTAGGCTATGATGTTTTGAAAACTAAGTCTAAGGTTTTGAAAATTATAGATAACGAATTTGGAAAGTTTGTTGATACAGCAAATGAAGATGATAAGATTTATGATATTATATTAGATAAAACGCCATTCTATGCTACTTGCGGGGGACAGATTTTTGACGAGGGAAATATAAATGGGTTTGAAGTAATAAATGTATCAAAAATCAATAATATAATTGTCCATTCTGTTAAAAAGAATCAAGATAATAAAATGGCTATTGGGGATATTGTGGAGGTGTCTGTTGATGCTAAAATAAGGCAAGGAATTGCGAATGCTCATACTACGGCTCATTTACTTCATAAGGCATTAAAAATAGTATTGGGAGATGATGTTTCACAGAGTGGTTCAGAAGTTGTCTATGAGGGTGTTAGATTTGATTTTAATTACAATTCAGCAATGAGTGTAAAACAACTTGATAAAGTGGAAGATATTATCAATTCTTTTGTCCGAGAAGCGATGCCTGTTATGACTAGGGAATTACCTATTGATGAGGCTAAAAAACTTGGTGCTACGGCTTTATTTGGTGAAAAATATGGCGAGTTTGTTAGAGTTGTATCTGTTGGAGATATAACTGAGCCTGTTTCTATGGAATTTTGTGCTGGAACTCATACTAAAAACACTGGAAATATAGGCTTTGTTAAAATTATTTCAGAAGGATCTATTGCTAGCGGTATTCGTAGAATCTCACTTTTAACGGGGGAAAGTGCTATTAAATATGTTCGTTCTGATTTAAGTTCGTTAAATAATATCTTGAATTCCTTAAAAGTTTCCAAGGAGGCAGTATTGGAAAAAATTGATAAATTGTTGACGGATCGCAGGGATTTAGAATTGAAAAATGAAGAGTTGGAATTATCTTTGTATTTAAGTAAATTAGATGTTCCAAGTAAGGAAAGTGATAATCAGGTTAGTTTGGTGTTGAATAATGTAAATCCTAAGTATATTAGAAAAATCTCTGATTACATTATGGATAAAACCAGTTCATCTTCGGTTTGTGTTGTTGTAAAATCAGATGAAAAAATAATTGTAGCGGTTGCTACGGACGGGAAATTAAATGCTGGAAATATGGTTCGGGATTTAGTTTCTGTTATAGGTGGAAATGGTGGCGGAGGAACAAATACTTTTGCTCAAGGTGGTGGTGTTGATTCTTCAAAAATCAAAGATTTAATCAATAAGTTTAATAATTTAGTAAAAGGATAGAATTATGAGAATTTTAAGTAAAAAAACGGAAAAAGATATAGATAATAATGTATATTTTGTTGCAATGGGAGGATTAGAACATGTCGGAATGAATATGTACCTCTATAAATATAAAGGTAAGTATTTAATGGTTGATGCTGGTATGGGCTTTTTGGAAGATATGCACGAAGGAGCAGATACAAAATATCCTGATGTTTCATATTTGGAGGGCAAAAAGAAGGATTTAGTGGGTATAGTTATAACCCATGGTCATGAAGATCATATTGGGGCATTAAAATATATTTGGCCTAAATTCAGATGTCCTATTTATTGCACAAGATTTGTAAAGGAAATTTTAGTTCGTGATTTCAAGGAACTGGGAATAGCCGAACCTTATGATATTCGTGTTTATAGTGAAAAGGGCGACAGATTGTCTATTGGACCTTTTGAAATTGAGACTTTCCATGTTTCGCACTCTGTTCCAGAGGCAAATATGGTTGTTCTTTATACTGATCAAGGTAAAATTTTACACACGGGGGATTGGACATTTAATGATGGTATTCCAATAGAGCAACAAACAGATTATGCTGCAATTAAAAGAATAGGAAGTGATCCAGATTTGCTTGCTGTTATTGGTGATTCTACTGAAATTTCAAGACAAGAGATTCAGATAACAGAACTTGAAGTTCGTGATACTATGACTAAAATTTTTAAGTCTGCACCAGCGAGGGTTATAGTTAGTTGTTATTCTCGTTCTTTGGCAAGACTTAAAATGATAGCCGAGGCGGCAAAGGCTGCAGGTCGTTTATGTGCTGTGAAGGGTCGTTCTTTGGAAGAGTTTTTAGAAATAGGTTTAGATTTGGAATACTTTTCTCCAAAAGATTTTGTTCCTTTTGAGTCAGTTGCTGATATTCAAGGTGATAAAGTTGTTATAGTTGTTACTGGAACTCAGGGTGAGCAATACTCTATGATGTCTAGGCTTTGTCGTGATGAAGTAAAAGAAATGAAATTGACTCCGACAGATGAAGTGCTGTTTTCTGCGATAATTATTCCAGGAAATGAGAAAGATGTGTCTTTTATTTATAATCGTTTGGCTCAAAAAGGCATTAAAACTAGGACAATTTTTGATACAGAAAAATTACATGCTAATGGACATGCTGGAACACCTGAATTTAAGAGGTTTTATGAAATGGTTCATCCTTTTATAGTAATTCCAATGCACGGGGATTATGTAAATGAATTGCTTCATGCAAAAATGGCTATGGAAGTTGGTGGTGCTAAACATATGTCAATGCTTAAAAATGGAGAAATGTTAGCATTACAAAAAGGTTCTGCTCCTTGGGTTGCAGAGACAATCCACACAGGGTCAATAGTTATAGAGGGAACAAAAGAGTATGCTGGCAACGATCCTATATTTTCTGCAAGAAAAAAAGTTATGTTAAATGGTGCTGTTTTTGTTTCTATGCCAGTTGATAAAAAAGGCTTTTTGAAAGGAGTTCCAGAAGTTTCTTCAACTGGAATTTTTGAAACAGATGACACTGGTTATATTCGTCGCCAAATTCAAATTGCTATTACAAAGACTATGGAAGATTTGGGTAAAGCAGAGAGAAAATCTCAGGATTCTATTATTCAAAATGTAAACAGAGCAATCAATGGTGTTTTAAGGCCTATTATAGGGCAGCAAAAAAAACCTAAAATTGTAGTTCATTTTATTTATAAATAATTTTGAATAACAAAAATGTGTATAAAGGGCAGATTGAAAAATTTGCCTTTTATTTTTTTTGTGTAAAAAGTGATTGACTTTGTTCTTGTTTTGTTCTATAATGTTTTTATAAAAAATTGGTAGGAAAAATTAAATGGCAAATAAATTGTTAGAATTTTTTAATAAAGATATTCAATTCATTCGTGGTGTTGGGCCTGTTTTATCTGAAAAATTGGCAGTTTTAATTGGAGGACGAAGAGTTTGGGACTTTTTGTCTCATATCCCAGTTGCTGTGAAAAAAAGAAAGGTGATTTCTAGAATTAAAGATGCTGATGTTGGAGATACAATAGTTATTAAACTAAAAATTGGGGCTCATAAAAAAGGTGGTTATTTTAGGGGGCGAAATACTCCTTCAAAAATTATGGCTTATGATTCTGATGAAATGCCTGTTGTTATTCAATTTTTTAATACCAAATTTGCGGATTATTGGTTTAAGCAAATGCCTGCGGGTTCTTATCGTTTTATAAGTGGCAGATTGGATTCTTCAGGGGAACTTTATGCTATCAATCATCCAGATTATATTTTGTCTGAAAATGAACTTGAAAACATTGCAGGAGGGAAAATACAGTTTGGTACTCACCAGCCTCATGAAGAAACCGACTTAAGGTCTCTCGTTATGTTAGCTCAGACTGCCCTACCCTTACTTTTTACCATACCGGATATTATAAGTAATTTTTATGCAATAAGAAAAAGATACCAAAACGAACAAGACAAATTAAGAATTGCGGAACTTGAAGAAAAATTAAAGGAATTGCAAGGGACGCAAGGACAACCGATACAGCTAACAGAGTAAACTATATCAAAAAATCCCGAAATAAA
>CAZEWI010000010.1:0-18017 GCA_964514455.1 uncultured Bacteroidales bacterium
GTGGTTTAGGTGTTAGTGCTGGAATCAGTAATGAATTAAATAGAAATTTCTATTTTATCAATGAATTAGGATATAATTTTGGTTATAGGCAGGCCCCCGCTGCTAATTATTCTTCTTTGATGTTTAGAATGGGAACGGAATTAAATGTTGGCGGAAATAGTTATGTGATTCCTTTTGCTACAATGGGTGCAGGAGTCGTCGCCCTTGATCCTGAAAATGCTTATATACAAATGGATTTCGGTTATGAGTTTCAGGCCGGAGTTAAAGTACAATGGGACGATGATTGGAAAATTATTGTTGGTACGGCTTTTACAGAGGCTAAATTAGATTATTCTGAAAAAGATGACACAACTACATTTCAAAGGTTTAATGGATTTTTGGGGGTTGAAAGAACTTTTTAAGAATTTACTTGATTTATTAAATTCTGGTGTTTATAATGATAGTGTCTTTAAATGAAAATTATAAGGGCGGGCTTGAAAAAGCCCGCTCTCAAAATATAAAGAGGTCTATATGATAACAGATAAAATAAATGAAATTATATCACCTAGCCTAGATGAAATGGGTCTTGATGTTGTTTCTATCAATTTGTCTCCTTCTGAATATAGAAATGAGTTGGAAGTTTTAATTGACAGAAAAGATGGGCAACCTGTTTCTGTTGATTTGTGTTCTGATGCTTCTAAAATGATTTCTGTCTTATTAGATGTTGAGGATTTAATTGACAAGCGTTATGACTTAGTCGTTTCTAGTGCTGGAATAAACAGACCTTTGGTAAAACACGAAGATTTTAAGAAATTTATCGGTGAAAATGTTGAAGTCATCTCTAAAACTTTGATTGAGAATCGTAAAACTTTTGCTGGTAAATTGGTCGCTGTAAATGATAACGATATTATCGTAAATTGTGATAAATCTGATTTTTCAATCCCTTTTGATTCTATTTCAAAAGCAAGGTTGGATAAAATTAAAGATTTATTCAAAAATAATTCAAAACAAAAACTAAAAAGGAGTAAATAATGGTTTTTAATTCTATGCCTAGACAGGATTTGCTGATTGCTATTGATAATTTAGCAAGCGAAAGACAAATTGATAAACAAATAGTTTATGAAAGCCTTGAAATGGCTATCAAAAAAATTGCTAAAACTAAATATGGCGAAGAGTTTGAAATTGAAGTAAATATTGATAGAAAAAACGGAACTATTCACATTGCTCGTGTTTTTGATGTTATTGATGATTCTGTCGTTGGAACAGAAGATTATAACGAATTTACTATGCTTACGGTTAAAAAGGCTCATAAATATAAAAAAGATGCTGTCGTTGGTGATAAAATCTATGATATTCTTCCTGAACCTGAATTTAGTCGTATGGCTTTCCAACAAGCAAGACAGATTATGACTCAAAGAGTTCGTGATGCTGAAAGAGGTCGTCAATTTGAAGAATTCAAGGATTCTATTGGTGATATAGTTTATGGTGTTGTTAGACGAATTGAATTTGGAAATGTCTATGTTGATTTGAATGGTAAAGCAGAGGGTTATATCAGTAGAAATGAAATGATACCAAGAGAAAAATTACAAGTTGGTGATAAAATTCGTTCTTTAGTACTTGATGTTACTCGTGCTTTAACAGGTCCTCAGATATTCCTTACAAGAACTCATCCTATGTTTATGGAAAAATTGTTTATGCAAGAAGTTCCTGAAATTTATGAAGGTGTTATTAAAATTAAATCAGTTGCTAGAGTTCCAGGTTCTCATGCTAAAATCGCGGTTACTACTGATGATGCTTCTATTGATCCAGTTGGTATGACTGTTGGTATGAAAGGAACTAGAATCCAACCTATTATAAATGAATGTCAGGGTGAAAAAATTGATGTTGTTGCTTATAACGACGATCCTGCTGTTTATATCGTAAATGCTATTAGTCCTGCAAAAGTTGCTAAAATTATTATTGATGAAGATACTCATACTGCTGAAATAGTTGTCGCAGAAGATCAACAGTCTTTGGCTATTGGCCGTCGTGGTCAAAATGTTCGCTTGGCTTCTCAATTGACAAGTTGGAATATTGATATTCTCTCTGAAGCCGAAGAACAAGAAAAACGTGCAAAAGAAACTGCAGAAAAGACTGCTTTATTTATGAAAGGACTTGATGTTGATGAAATGATTGCTCATCTTTTAATCGCAGAAGGTTTTCGTTCAGTTGAAGAAGTTGCTTATGTTCCTGTTTCTGAACTTGAAACTATTGAAGGCTTTGATGCAGGTATTGCATCTGAATTACAAGGTCGTGCAAAAGACTTTTTAGATGCAGAAGAAAAGGAATTTAAGGATAAAGCAAAGGCTTTGAAACTATCAGATGATTTAATCAATTTCAAATTATTAAAAAGACCTTATATTTTGAAACTTGGTCATGCTGGTGTTCGTTCTTTGGAAGATTTTGCTGACTTGTCTTCTGATGAATTGGTTGAAATACTTGGCGAAGAAGAAATGACTCTCGCAGTTGCTGGTCGTCTTATTATGAAGGCTAGAAAAGAGTGTTATAATTTGGACGAAGATGTTGTAACTGAAGAAGTTGCTGAATAAATAAAAAACTTACGATAAGAGGTTTAATTATGGCAGAAAGAAAAACTTTAACTTTAGGAAAAAGCGTAAATGTGGGTTCGGTGAATTCTGCAAAAGGTGATTCTATTTTTGTTGAACGTCATAGAAAAATAGTTATACCTGGTGAAGAAATATTGAAACCAGAAGTCAAAAAAGAAACTCCTAGTTTATCTGATCAAAAACTTCAGGAGGTTTTGAGGGCTGCCAAAGAAAAAGAATTGGAACGTGCTAAACAACAAGCAGAAGAACAAAAACTACGGGCTAAACGCGAAGATTCTATTAAACAAGAACAGCAAGAACATCAACAAATTAAAGAAAAATTAAAAGAAAAGGGAGATTTATCTCAATTAGAATCAGAAAAATCCGATGCTAATAAAACTATATATAAACCTTCTAGCGATCACCGTAAGGATATTGATGAGGAGTCTAGTTCTGTTAAAAAAGAAAATAAAAAACAATCTTTGAAGTCTTCTTTTGTTGGAAAACAAAAAATTACTATTCGTGATATTGTTATAAATGATGAAGATGATTCTGATGAATTTGAAATTCGTTCGGCTGGTCGTCGTCGTAGTGAGGCTTCTGCTAAAAGATTTCGCGAAAAACAAAAACAGGCTTTTATGCCGGCTGAAAAAATTACTCATGAAGTCGTTTTATCAGGGCCTATTGCGGTTAAAGAGTTAGCGAATCAATTGGCTGAAAAAGTTGGTAATCTTATTAAAAAATTGATGGATATGGGAGTTATGGCTTCTATCAATCAGGTTATTGATGTTGATACCGCTGAACTGGTTGCTATTGAATTTGGTGCTACGGTTAAAAGAGTTAAAAATGAGCCTTTTGAGGATTTATTAAATATTAAACCAAATCCAGAAAATATGGTTGGAAGACCTCCTGTTGTTACTGTTATGGGACATGTTGATCATGGTAAAACTTCTTTGTTAGATGCTTTGCGTTCTACTGATGTTGTCGCAGGCGAGGCGGGTGGAATTACTCAGCATATTGCTGCATACGAAGTTCCTGCCAAAAATGGAAAAACTATTACTTATTTAGATACTCCTGGGCATGAGACTTTTTCTGCTATGAGAGCAAGAGGTGCTCAGATTACTGATATCGTTGTTATAGTCGTTGCTGCTAATGATTCTATTATGCCTCAAACTGTTGAGGCAATCAATCATACAAAAGCAGCCGGAGTCCCTATGATTATTGCTATCAATAAAATTGATTTGCCTGAGGCAAATCCTCAAAAAGTTAAGGTGGATTTAATTTCTAATGGAGTTCAAGTTGAGGAAATGGGTGGTGAGGTTCTTTGTTGTGAAATTTCTGCTAAAAATAAAATAAATTTAGATAAATTAGAAGATTTAATTTTATTACAAGCGGATATGCTTGAATTAAAAGCAGATCCTACTATACCTGCTCAGGCTCAGGTTATTGAAGCAAAAATGGAGAAAGGGCTCGGTGCAACTGCTACAATTCTGATGAAACAGGGGACTTTGGAAATCGGACAAGTTTTTGTTTCTGGTCATACTCATGGTCGTGTCCGTGGAATTATCAATTCTAAAAATGAAAGAGTTAAATCTATCGGTCCTGGACAACCTGCTGTTATTCTCGGATTTAATGAAGTGCCTATGGCTGGTGATGATTTTGTCGTTCTTGAAAATGAGGCTCAGGCTAGAGAAGTCGCAGAATACAGAACTTTCCAAGATAAAACAAAAGAGCAAATGGTTAAAAAAACTTCTTTGGAAGAATTATTCGCAAAAGCAAAACCTAGTGATAAGATTATTTTGCCAGTTATATTAAAAGCTGATGTTCAGGGTTCTGTTGAGGCTCTTCGTGATATGATTGCTAAAATTGGTTCTGATAAGGCTTCTGTAAATCTTTTATCTTCTGGTGTCGGAGCTATTACAGAGGGAGATATTCGTTTGGCAACCGCCTCTAATGCTATTATAATTGCCTTTAATGTTCGTGCCGATGCTATTGTTCGTGATATGGCTAGAAATGCCGGCGTTGATATTCGTTATCATTCTGTAGTTTATCATATTACTGATGAATTAAATGATATTTTAACTGGAAAATTACAGCCAGAACGTAAGGAAAGTTTTATTGGTTATGCTGATGTATTGGCTTTATTTACTGTTGGTAAAGGTGTTAAAGTTGCTGGTTGTCGTGTTACAGAAGGTGTTATTAAAAAAGACGCTTTGGTTCGCTTGCTTCGTGATAATGTTGTTATTTATGATGGTAAAATTGGTATGTTAAAAAGAGAGAAAAATGAAGTCAAGGAGGTTTCTTCTGGAACTGAATTTGGAATGTCTTTTGATAACTATAATAACCTCCAAGTTGGCG
This sequence comes from uncultured Bacteroidales bacterium, assembly GCA_964514455.1. Taxonomy (GTDB): domain Bacteria; phylum Pseudomonadota; class Alphaproteobacteria; order Rs-D84; family Rs-D84; genus CAZEWI01. Next base: position 4,923 of record CAZEWI010000010.1, read on the forward strand.
ATAGAGTTGAGTGCTATACTGTTGAAAATGTAAAGGCTAGTTTATAATTTTCTTATAGTATTTACTTGACTTATATTTTTTTTATGTTATATTTTTATGGCATAAGAACAAAAGAGAGGCTACTATGGCAGAAAAAATTGTATTTATAAATCTAAAAAATAAAACACAAAAAATTCAAAACTTTAATGATGTTAATGAATTGAATGCAATAACAAAATATACACTTTATTCAGAAAAAGATAATTGGGACATTTTTTATTTTCAATCAAATCCTGAAAAAATCTATGCCTTTGGAGATAAATACAATTCTCATGAGTTTATTTTTAACCCTGATAATACTATTTCTGAATGTTCACCTAATAAACTAGATGCATCATCTCCAATTATGAAAATTGGTGTAAAAACAAATGATATTATGGACAAAGTATCTGGAACTGCAGTAACAAGAAATGGAGTTCTTTTTAGAACTTACAATAATTATGCTTTACATGTATTTTCAGCTAAGCCTCAATTCATTTCTGAATTTTTGGATTATGATTTTCAAAAAGATTTTGCTAATAAACAAAATGATATTGAAAATGAAAATTTCTTTGATAAAATTTATTCCAAAAAAAATCGTTATGAATTTTTTAATAGAATTAAAAATAAATTTACAAAAACTAAATAATTTTTATTAGAAATAAAATAAGGGACTTTCTAAAAAAAGTCCTTTATTTTTTTATTATTTTTTGATAGAATACTTTTATTAAATAACTTAAAGGGAATGTTTATGAAAAAATCATTAGTTTTATTGTTAGGTGCAGTTGCTATTTTGACCTCTATGCCTGCTAATGCAGTTATATCAAAATACGGATTATCAGAGGAAATTTTTTATGGTTTAGATGCTGAACAAATAAAAAATGTACATTCTAAAATTGATGATTCAGAAGTTGTATTTGATAAAAATGAAAGTAATTTATATCCTGGATTTAATGCAATTCGTGATTCTTGGTTTTATGTCTTTATCGGTGGTGGTGCTATAATTCCTATGGATTTCAAAATCAATGATGCAACAGATTCTGAAATAGCAAAATTGGAATATCAAAATGTAGGCTGGAATGCTATGGGTGGTATTGGTGCTAATCTTTTTTCTTTTATGAGAACTGATGTAGAAATGGGTATTCATAATTTGAGTTTTGAAAATAATTCAACTTCTATTGTTTTGTCTTCCGATTCATTAAAGGTAAGAAATTTAACCGCTATGGGTAATATCTATTTTGATTTATTCGGTCGCTATTATACTACAGGTGATTCTGTTTGGAAAAATGGATTTACACCTTATGTCGGTGCTGGTTGTGGTCTGTCTTATATTGATTTACCGGATATGAAAATCTCGGGAGTGCCTGTTATAAATGATGCGGATTATCAATTCGCTTGGCAGGCTATGGCCGGATTTAGTTTTTCAATTACAGATACTTTTAATGTTGATATTGGTTATAAGTATATAAATTTTGGAAAGTATGATAATGATATTATTTCTGGAAAATTGGTTGCTAATGAAATAAATTTGAAACTTATTTCTAGTTTTTAATAGGAGAGTCTGATGAAAAAAATATTTTTAATTTGTAGTTTAATTTCTTATCCAATTGCTTCTAATGCTGCCGATAGATTTAGTTATTTCACTTATTTGAGAGGTGGTTATATGTCTTCTTTTAATGTGGAAGATTCCGAATTATATTCTGGTGATTTTTGGACTAATAAATCGGTTCAGCATAATAGTTATTTTGGCGGACTTGGTGTTAGAATGGCTGATTTTATTCGTTTAGAGGCTAACTATACTTATATTGATGATAATAATTTTGAATTGGTTGATGGCACGAATACTTATAAAGGAAAATTGCGTTCCGATTTATATATGCTAAATCTTTATTTAGATGCTAGGGATAAAAGAATTTCTAAATTTATAGTTCCTTATATTGGATTCGGTTTTGGACTTTCCTATAATAAAATGGATTATATGAAACAAGGAAATACAGAAATTGCGGTTGATTTTGCTAGAAAAAATTATGTTTATGCTGCTATGGCTGGTCTAGGATTTGAGTTTAGTAAATATGTAATCTTGGATTTAGGTTATCAATACAGATGGACGGAATCTATGGATTTTGAATTGACGTCTCTTTATTCAACAAATGATTTTGTTATGGCTTCTCATAATTTGTTGGCTAGTTTAAGGATAGAGTTCTAACTTTGAAAAAATTATATATACCATTTTTTTGTTTGGTTCTTTCTGCTTGTGCTGGAACTATGCAGAATCAAATTGCTAGTGGAAAAATGTTTTATGAAAATGGTGATTATTGTAGTGTTATTGATGTTTGTGACTCTAATCAGAATAGTTTGAAAAAATTAGATAATTTAGATACTTTGGTTGCAAGTGATATTTTATTTCAAAATGATGATTATGAAAAAGCATCTTATGTTATGGGTTCTGCAAATCAAAAAATTGATGAAAATAATTCAATTCTAGAATCTGCCTCGGCTTCTGTTGCTAGCATTTTAGTCAATGACTATGTAAATGATTATGCTCCTTGGCAAATGGACGGATTATTTTTGTCTGAATATCAAATCTTGAATTATATGGCACAGGGTGATTTTGATTCTGCTAGAATTGCTATAAATCAAGGATATTTGAGACAACAAAATGCTACACGAAATTTTCGCTCTATTATTCAAAAAAGACAGGAAGAGCAAGCCAAAGATAATGCTAATTTAAGTTTAGATGAAAAGCAGGCTCTGTATTCTTATATGAATAGTGTAAATTCAGAATTGGCAGCATTGGATAAATGGAAGGTTTTTGATGATGTAGTTTCACCTTCTTTGACTTATATCTCAGGACTATATTTCTTGAATATGGCACAGAGTCAAACAGAATTAGAAGATGCAATTACTTATTTGAAGCGAAGTCAAGGTATGTCTCCTGGTTCAAAAACAATTGCGAGAGATTTACAAAATGCTTTGAGTAAAACAAAGGGTTCTTTTGATGATGGTATTGCTTGGGTTATAATTGAATCCGGATTTGCACCTTATTTAACAGAAGAAAGAATTGACTTTCCGTCTTTTATTGTTTCAAATCATATCAATACTATTTCAATCGCTTTTGCTGTTCCTAATAAAACTCCTGATTTTGGAAAAAATATAACTATTGAATCTGGTAAAAATGTTTCTAATACCGAAGTTATTGCTGATGTTGATTCTATCTTTATGACTGAGTTCAAAGAGTATAATTCTTTGAGAATCGCAAAGGCTTTAACTAGTGCTATTACAAAAGCAGGTATGCAGTATGCTTCTGCTGAAATTTCTAGAAATAATAATGGTAGTTTGGGGCCTCTTTTAGAATTGGGAACTATGCTTTATACAATTGGTTCTACATCAGCAGATGTGCGTTCTTGGTATACTCTCCCAAATAAAGTTCGTATCGCTTCTGTAAAAAAAGATTCAAATGGCTTGATTAAAATTATTCAAGATGGTAGAATTATTTCTAGCATTGAGACAAATCCCAAAGACAATAGTCTAATATATATTAGGCAAAATGTCCGTGGGCAAATTGAAAAACCAAAACTGATAGAATTTTATAAAAGGAGTTAAATATGAAAAAAATATCTTTATTCGTTCTTCCGCTTTTCTTGTTTGCTTGTGAGCCCGTTCAAGTGGTAAATCTTGATAATCAAGAAGAAGTTGCTGATATGCAAAATGTTATGGGATTAGAATATCGCGATTGGGAAAAAACCGCTGATAAAATGGTTAAATCTATGATAGATTCTGGTCGACTTGATAAAAAAGATGGTAAGGAATATATTCTTGCTGTCGGTAGAATTACTAATGATACTATGCAAAGAATTGATACCGATTTATTGGTAAAGAAAATCAGAACTCAACTTACAAATAGCGGGAAAGTTATGGTTACAACTGCTGCTCCTGTAAATATACAAAAACAAGCATTTAATGTTCCTGCTATGGAATCTGGTTCTTATAAATCAAAAACTAATTCTTTTTATGGTTCGGAAGAAGTTTCCGCAAATTATGCCACTATGAAAAATCAAAAAATTATTGTTGAGAAAAAAGTTGGTGAAGATACTATGACTAATGATGTTCGTGATTTAAGATATAATGACGAATATGATCAATCTACTATTCCAGGAAAAGGAACTTTAATTGCTCCTGATTTATCTCTGACTGGAAAAATTATTCAGAGAAATATCAAAGAGACTCGCAAAGAAAGAGTTGAATATTATTTCCAATTGACTTTGACCAATATTAAAAATGGATTGGTCCTTTGGGAAAATGAAGAGCCTATTATTAAAAGAGGTAGTGAAGCCCCAACTTGGTAATAAAAATAAAACCTCCAATTAGGAGGTTTTATTATTTTGTTTTTGCTTTCTTATCTATGAAATTTTTACAACTAGGCATTCCTTTCTTTTTTGATTTTCTAGCCATAGAGTAAGCAATGGCAACCGCTTGTTTCTGTGGCTTGCCGTCATGTATTTCTGTCTTGATATTATCAGAAAAAGTTTTTTTTGAACAACCCATTTTTAATGGCATAATAGACTCCTTTGTTTAGACAATTTTATTATATCATATTTTTTTATTAAAGTCATTAGGAATAAATAAAAAACTCCTCAGATGAGGAGTTTTTTATTATCTGGATTTTTGATTTATATTTATAAAAGACTTTGGCTCTGGATTATTTTCTAAAATCGTAGAAATTGAGTTGATTATTGTTTTTCGTGGGTATTCAATAATATTTTTTATTTGATTATGTAAAAGTTGTTTAGTTTCGGTTTGAATTTGTATTTTGTCTTCTTCTAGATATTTAGTTGTTTCATACCATTTCCAGTAATATATAGTTCTTGGATAATATTTTTCTTTGTTTTCAAGAATAATATTATTAAATGTTGCTGGTTCTCCAGCTTTTGCTTGAATTATTCCGTTGGAATTACGGCCTGTTGATTTTATACAAAGTAATAATTTTTTTACATCTTTTGGTGTGTTTTTAAATAGATTCAAAATATTACTATTTTTGTAATTTTCTTGATTTATTTTATATTTATCTTGGAAATTTAGTATTATGTTAAAAAAATTCAGAGTATAATCATAAATAGTTTCGTCATTTGGAATTGAACCCAAGTTATTTAATTCTTGTCTTAGCGTTTTTAGGTCGAGTCTTATATTTTTTTCTAATCTTTTTGTTAAAATAAACATTTGTATCTCCTTTATAGAGTTTTGTTTTTTCCTACTGCTTTTGTTATAGACTAAAAATATTGAAAGGTCAAGCATTAAAAATTTTGCAAAGCGAACCGGCGTCCAAATGTCCGCCTATTTTTTGCGATTGAACCCCCTTTATCCGTGGGTTCGAATCCCACTTCCTTAGATTATAAAAAAAACACCCTAGTGGGTGTTTCCTTATAATGGCGGAAGAGGAGGGATTCGAACCCCCGGAAGCCTTGCGACTTCAGCGGTTTTCAAGACCGTCGCATTCAACCACTCTGCCACTCTTCCTGAATGATTTGCTTGGCAATTATAATAAATGATTTTTCTCTTGTCAAGACTTTTGATTTTTTTGATTTTTTGTGTTATAATATCTTTATGGAATATGTGTTAGAGTTTAGAAATTATTTATTAAATGTAAAGGGGTATTCTTTGCATACTGCTGATTCTTATCAATTGGATTTGGAAAATTTTTTGAAGTTTTTTATTGATTGGAGAGGAGAAGAACTTTATAAAAATGATTTTGAAAGGTTAGATACTCTCGCTTTTAGGGCTTGGCTCGCTTGGCGATTAAAGCATAATGAGTCCGCAAAATCAACGGCTAGGGCCTTATCTTCTTTGCGGACCTTTTATAGATTTTTGAACTTGAATTATGATATTAAAAATTCTGCTATAGGGCTTATAAAATCTCCAAAAGTTCCTAGGACTCTTTCAAAGGCAATAGATAGTTCTGATGCAGTTAAAATGCTTGAATCTGTTGCTGAAATTCATACAGAAGAATGGCAAATTGATAGAGATAGATGTTTGATGATGTTTTTGTATGGCTGCGGTTTGCGAATTTCAGAAGCCTTGGGACTCCGTTGGAAAGATGTCCAAAATCACCCAGATGTTTTAAGAATTTTTGGTAAAGGAAATAAAGAAAGGCTTGTTCCTGTTTTGCCTATGGTTTATTCTGCTCTTGATAAATATGCTAAGTCTATGCCTTTTGCTAAGTCTTCGGAAGGTTTTGTTTTTCGTTCTGCCAAAGGGCTTCATTTGTCTCCTAGAACGGCCCAGCGAATGATTGCTTCTGTTAGAAATTTATTGATGTTGCCAGATTATGTAACCCCTCATGCTTTAAGACATTCCTTTGCTACTGGATTGCTTTCTGATGGCGTGGATTTAAGGTCTATTCAGGAATTGTTGGGACATTCATCTCTTTCAACTACTCAACTTTATACTAAAATAAATACAGATGCTTTGATTGGTATTTATAACTCGGCTCACCCGAGAGCAAAAAAAATCGGTCGCCCTAAAAAAAGTCTTGTATAGTTTTTTGTGATATGTTATAATTGCAAAATAATAAGGGGGATTATATGAAAAAAATTCTTATTTTAACATCTTTTGTTGTTATGTGTTCGGCTTCAGATTCTTATTCTGTTTCTGTTAAATCAAAAGCACGATCAAATTCAAGAGCAGCAACGACTCTTGTGCCGGTTCAAGCAAATAATGTTAATACAAATACATCCAGTACTTCCAATTTTGTAAGTCCGAAAACAGGAAATCGTTTGACTCAAATTTTTACACCAGATGGTCAGTATTATTGGCTTGATATAATCACAGGTGAAAAATGGGTTACAAAAAATGGTGTTTTAACTATCTATGACTCTAGTTCTGAAGACGTCATTCCTCTATTAGGTGTGAATTTAACTCGTGCTCAGGCCGCTTGTGCTGGTTTAGGTGTTGGTAATTATGTCGGACAATTTAATCCGGAAACAAATGAGTGTGATATTCCAGTTGTCGCTACTAATTGGTCTGGAGATATTACTAAAAATGGTCAAGTAGTTATGGAATATGTTCCTATGGGTACTCAATTTTCTTGTAGTAAAAATTCTTTTGATCAAGTTAGTGCTTTACGTAGGAGTTCTCAATGGGTGATGCCTTTGTTGGTTGTTGGTTCTTCTGGAATTGGGTTTGGTATTGATTATGCTATGGATTCTAAAAAAGAAAAGCAAGAGCAGGAGGCTTTGAGAGAGCAACAAGAAAGATTAAAAAGGGAAGAAGCAAATAGACTTGCTATGATTGCAAATAAACAAGTTACTGCTGATACTGATAAATTAAATGCAGAGTTAGACACTTATGAAAATGCGAAAAAAGGTCTAGAGGATATGGGATTTGAACTTCTTTCATCTGCTGTTACAAATACCAGAGAGACAGAGGTTGTTATTACAAAATGTTATGCTCAAACTGGAAATTTGAAAAAAGCTTATGCTAGATTAGAAGGAACTTCGAATCTTTTGATTGCTGAATCTGGAAAAGAATTTCAAAAGACTTGTCAAGATGCTATAAATAAAATGAAAAATCAATTGTCAGCAAAAGGTGGAAAGCCTACAGGGGAAAAAGAAATTTCTTGGGATAAAACAACTCATGCTGCTGGTTTAATAGATGATGCATGTGTCACAGGTGCTAAAGTAGGTGCTGTTGTTGGTGGAGGGTCTGGCCTTGTATTATCTGGAGGAAATATTGTTGCTGGTGCTGGAACTGCAGTAGCAGGTGGTGTAACTGGTTGTATTACAGGTGGTAGTTTATCTCTTGCTTGGACTACTTTAGTAGCAACAGTTGAGGGTTCTCATAATACAGCAAAGGCAGCAAGTAATATTGTTCATGGTAGAGAAATAGGTAGGGTAGAGGGTGCTAATAGTGCTTATGCTGATGCTGTTGCTACTATCAATAGATTAGGGCCTCAGGCTTGCGCAAGTGAAGCAAATGCTGAGAAAACTTTGTCTACAATTAAAGGTTTAACCGCTGCTTTATCTAGTGATATGGGCAACTTAAAAAGTGCTATCAGTAATGTAAGGGCTGTTTGTAAAGGAGTTATTAGGACTGATAAAATTGAAGTTGCAGAACAAGAAGTTACTAATGTATATTCTAATGTTCAGGTAGAAATAAATAAGATGGATGATATGTTATCAAACTTAAGAAATATCAATTATACTCCAGTCAGTTTAACAGATGATGAATATAATTCCTTAACTGAAAAAACAACTGAGAAAACTAAAACTTTTTGGGAAAAGAAAGGTGTTAGTGGGGCGGTTATAGGTGCTGGTGTCGGTTCTGCTGCCGCTCTTGGATTCTGGGCTGCTGAAGGTGCTAGTATTCGTTGTAATATCGCTGGTCTTGCTGATATTAAATTGAATAAGACTTATTCAATTCCTTCGTTCAAAGAGTATTTGATACAAAAAGGATTTGCTCAGTAAAATTACTGAATATCATTTAGCTAAAAATAAGTTAGTATGAGATTGCCACGGGCAAGGGCCCTCGCAATGACATGTGAGACACCCCCTCCTGAAATCGCTGTGTGATTTCGTCCTCCCCCTCTGACGATGGAGAGGGAGAAATGAATGTTGGAATGGATTCCACGGCGGATTTTTAATCCGCCTCTGAATGACGAAGGTAGCACATAGTTGCTTATAATTTTTCAATGGCTCGGAGATGGGCAGAGCGGGCCCTTGGATTTTCTTTTAATTCAGTCTCGTCTGGATCTATAGTTCCCCGAATCAGATTCTTGTATTTTGCTTCGGCTCCTATTGGAGTAGGTAATCTGGCATCGCCTCTTGTTTCTGTTTTTTCTTTCATATATGCTTTTGCTATTTTATCTTCGCCAGAATGAAATGATACGGTTAGCAATTTTCCACCAGATTTTAGCAAGTCATCAGTTTTATTTAGAGCGGTTTCAATCTCGTTTAATTCGTCATTGATATGAATGCGAATTGCTTGAAATACACGGGCCAGCGATTTTTTATCATAACTAACACTCGTTATGATTTCACTCAATTCTCCAGTAGTTTTTACCGGTCTTTTTTCAATGATTTTTTTTGCAATTTGATGGGCTTTTTTGTCTTCACCATATAGTTTTATTATTTTAGTTAGTTCTGCTTCTGTGGTCTCATTTATAAAATCGCTGGCTGATTTTTCATCGGAATTTTGATTCATTCTCATATCTAATGGTGCATTATTCTGATATGAAAATCCTCGGTCCAAATTATCAATTTGCATAGATGATAAGCCAAAATCAAACACTATCGCATCATAAGAATCAAAGTATTCTTTTGCATGTTCTAGATTAGAAAATTTGTCCGAGATAAAATAAAATCTATCTCCGTATTTTTTTTTGAATTCTTTGGCAATTTTTACAGCATTAAAATCTCGGTCAAAAGCAACTACTCTTGCCCCCGATTCTAAAAATTTATTAGTATAACCGCCAGCCCCAAAAGTCCCGTCAATTATGGTCTTTCCGCTGATGTCTCCCAGTGTTTTTAATACACTTTTAAGCAATACTGATATGTGTTGATTTTCAACCATTATTTGTTAAATCCTGCGAGTAAATGAATGTGAAAATGTTGAACTTCTTGTCCGCCACCTTTGCCTGTATTTGCTACCAGGCGGAATCCTGATTTGTCTAATCCTAATTCTTTTGTCAGTTTATCTATGGTTTTCCAAAAATCTTTTTGCTCGGATTCACTCGCATTCAAACTGAAATCCATAATGTCTGTGTATTTTCCTGTTGGAATTATTAAAATATGTGTTTGTGCTTTTGGATTTATGTCCTTGAAGCAAATTGTATCTTTCCCCGAACAAATAATAGAAGTTGGAATTTCTTTACGAATTATTTTTGCAAAAATGTTATTTTCATCATATTCTTTTCTCATTTCTTTTCCTTTTGTTTTTCTATTGTTAAAATTATTGCTCCGTGTCCGCCCAATTCAATAGGTGCTTGTTTGTATTCTAAAATATAAGGGTAGAGTAGAGAATCACACCATTTATAAACATTTTCTGACATAATTCCAGAGCCAACTCCGTGAATGATTAGTAATTTTGTTTTGCTATTTTTTCTGGCCGATTTTAGAAACTTATCAAAAGCACTAAATGCTTGTTCTAGATTCATACCATGTAAATCTAGCCTAGATTGAGGTATGAATTTTTGAATGCGACTCATTTTGATTGCATTTCTTTTGTTTTAGTTTTTATTTTATTTGTTAGTTCCGCAATCCCGCTTTTTCCTTCGGTTTTTGCTTGCTTTATAACGTTTGCATATTCTGTTTTATAATTTAATATCATAGATACTTCGGAAATAACTGCATCAATGACCTTGTATGTATTGCCTTCTTTTTTGAATCTCCATTGGAGAGTTATTATATCGTCGGCTTTGTCTGGATTTATTATTTCCATTTTTACAAAGTATTGATTTTTATTTTTTGCTGGATTTGCTGATACAAGTTTGAATTCTCTTTTGGCATAGTCGTCAAAATATCCTGCAAAACTAGCCAGATTAAAATCAATAAATGCGGATTTGAATGATTCAATTTCTTCCGGTTTTGCTGTTTTATATTCAGCCCCCAGGACAACAGGGATAATTGATTTCATATCAAATAATTCAACAAATTCCTTGTTAAATTGTTTTATCTTTTCGGCCCTTGGTTTATTGGAGCGAAAGATGTCTTTTTGATAATGATTTATCATATCTGTTGAGAATGTTTTTACATCCGCTAAGTCATCTGCAAAAGCAGAAAATGAAAATAGCATTAAAAATATAGTTAAAAGTTTTTTCATAAGTTTAGTCCTCCATAAATTTTTTAATTTCTTCCATCAAAGTTTTTTCTTCCACCTGTTCAAAGATATCATTTTCAAATGCATTTAGCAAGTATAAATATGCTGATTCTTTTCTGATTCCGAATGACATTAAATACCATAAATAATTTTTATTATAACTGCCGAAAGACATACCGTGTGTGGCCTCTATGTCAATAGAATTTATGTCTTGGGCAGGAGTAATTTTTAAGCGGTTTATTTTTTTATCCGATAAGCAATTAAAAATTATATTGTTTTTAGCCCCTGATAAATTTTTTGGAATATATGATAAAGCCTTTAATTCTGATTCGGATTTTTCAAATGCAATTAGTTTTGTTATAACTGATATTGAAGAATTATTGTTTTTATTTTCTGCATTTATATCTGTGAAAATTTGATTGTGATTATGGACTAGATTTTTTATATCTATTTCAGAATCGGATTCACCACCTAAAATATAATTTATTGCAAAGTTATTTTTATTTTCAAAAAATCCTAGGCCTTTTACAAAGGAATTATTTCCAGCAGATATTTTTAGATTAAATGTTGCTGCTGTTTTTATATTGCATGCAAAGATAAAGTTTAATTTAGAATTCTCTTCGCAGATGATTTTTAAGTTATTAGATTTTGTTATTGATTCTAATAATTCTAAACTGATATTTTTATTTATTTTAATTTCAATCTCTGATTTGCTGGCATTTATAATGTGTAAAGGTAGTGATAGATTTTCAGAAATAGTTATTGAAAGTTTTTTATTTTCCAGAATTTTAATGCCTTCGTCAAATTGCATAGATAGATTTTCGTTGTATCCTGATTCATCAACAACTATGGTATTTGCTTTGATTTTTATTGATGAAAAATTCTCCCATAAAAAATTTTTAGTCATAAAAACTCCTAGACTTTTTAGATATTCTGTATTATGCTATTAAAAAATATAAATTACAAGAAAATTCAACTATAAATAAAAAAGGATTAGAATTATGGGTTTTAATTGTGGTATTGTAGGTCTTCCAAATGTTGGAAAATCAACTTTGTTTAATGCTTTGACTGCTAGTGCAAATGCTGATGCTCAAAATTATCCTTTCTGCACGATTGAGCCAAATGTTGGTGTTGTTATGGTGCCAGATAAGACTCTTTTGACTTTGGCAAAACTTGCAAATTCTGCTAAAATTATTCCTACTACTATGGAGTTTGTTGATATTGCCGGATTGGTTAAAGGGGCTTCTGCTGGTGAGGGGCTTGGAAATAAGTTTTTAGGGCATATTCAATCGGTTGATGCGATTCTCCATGTGGTTCGTTGCTTTGAAAATGCTGATATTATTCATGTAAATAATGAAATAAATCCTTTGGCTGATATAGAAGTTATTGAAACAGAATTGATGCTCTCGGATTTGGAAAGTATTGAAAAGCAAATCGCTAATTTAACTAAAAAGGCTCGTGGAAATGATAAAGAGGCTGTGAAAGCACTCGCTATGGCCGAGAAAGTTCAAGGGGCTTTATCCGCTGGAAAAATGGCTAAATCCGTTATGCCTGATGATGTTGATGATAGAAAAATCTTTAATTCTTTTTGTATGCTGACGGCTAAACCGGTTATGTATGTTTGTAATGTTGATGAGGCTTCTGCTAAAAACGGAAATAAATATTCAGATATGGTTATGGAAAAAATGAAAGGCTCTGATAATAGAGTCGTTATAATTTCGTCTAAAATTGAGCAGGAAATTGCTTGTCTTGAAAGTGAAGATGATAAAACAGAATTTTTGGAATCTATTGGACTCTCTGAAACTGGCTTGGCTAGGGTTATTCGTGAGGGTTATGCAATGTTAAACCTTATTACTTTTTATACTGTCGGTCCAAAAGAGGCTCATGCTTGGACAATCGTAAATGGAGCAACTGCTCCTAATGCTGCGGGAAAAATTCATACGGATTTTGAAAAAGGATTTATTCGTGCGGAAATTATTTCTGCTGATGATTTTATTCAATACGGCGGAGAATTAAAGGTTAAAGAAGCAGGAAAAATGAAAACTGTCGGAAAAGATTATATTATGAATGCAGGTGATATTTGCCATTTCTTATTTAATGTTTAATAAAAAAACGGGCATTGCCCGTTTTTTTTTTGCTTTTGTATTCAAAATATGATATAATGTATTTATAAATCATGAGGGGGTTGAGAATGGTTAGTATTATTTTTAATTTTTTAAGTGAAAAATCTGTCGCAAAGCCACAGAACTCTACACACACACACACACA
>CAZEWI010000011.1:0-18012 GCA_964514455.1 uncultured Bacteroidales bacterium
TAATGCAGAAAAATGTTATCGACAATATTATGTTTCCATTACTGCTCCAAGGCGAATTAGAGATTCTTTATTTGCATTAAAAATTTTGCCCGATTCGTATATCATAAAAGCCCGAATCCTTTTTCCCGCATCTAATACACTATATCTCATAGCCTTAAAAATAAGTGAAAAGTATTTATTGTCTGGAATTTGTAGGTATCTATCAATTTGATTATTTGTTTTTTCAGCAACCACTTTTAAGTCTTCTTTATAAGTCATATCAATCTCCTTTGACTAACATCATTTTGAGATAAAGCAAGTTCTTTTTCAAGTGATATTTGATAAATATAACTTGAAAGAGGGGCTGTTTTAAGGTAAAATATATATTGTATAAGGATTTTGAATGCTAGCATTACAAAAATTAAATGAATATAGTCATAAAATGTTTAACACTAACTTTCCTTATAATAATAAATACGGAGATTTGTTATGAAATTATTAAAAACAGTTTTTGCGATTATTTTACTTGCTCCTATGTCAGTGGGTGCTGTAAATCTATCTTTGGAGCAGGCAGTTGGTAGAATTATTAAAGCAAGCGAAGATATAAAAAAAGCAGATGCTAATATCCAAAAAATGCAGGCTGTAATCAAAGAAGTCAATTCTAATCGTTGGTTTAATTTAGAGGGCTCGGCAAGTTATATAAATACTATCAATGTTGAAAACCCTGGAAAAACTCAAACTCTGCCAATGTTTGGAGATTTTGAAATTCCTAATAATTATGGAATGCTAGGTGTTTCGGTTACTCAGCCAATTTATACTTTTGGAAAAATAGGAAATGCGGTTGATGCTGCTCATGAGGCTCTGACTATGTCAAAGTTTGAAAAGGAAATATATGTTCGTGAAATGACTTATGCCGCAATTCAAATGTACTATAATGCCAAGGCTAGTGATAAATTAGTGGAAATAGCGGAACATTCTTTGAATAATGCAATGGAAAGTGAAAGATTGTTAAAAGACTCTGGAGCTCAAAGAGCATTTCGTTCTAATTTAATAAAAGTCTCGGCTGATATTGCTTCCAGAAAACCAGTTTTAGAAGAGGCTAAACTAAATCAAGAACAAGCATACAGAATGCTTAGGGTTTTTGCTGAAATACCTGAAAATGAATCAATAGTTTTAACAGATGATTTTGATGAAGAATTCAAAACTTTTGATGCGTCTAATTTACGTAAAGCATTAAATACTAACCCAAAACTAGATCTTCTTGATACACAAGTCAAATATTATGAGTCTTCTGCTAAGTCTAAAAAAGCAGAGCATAATCCAACGATTGCTGCAACTGCGGGCTATAACTATTTTGCGGGATACACAGATCTTGATATGTGGCATGGATTTAAAAGTCAAGGTGCAAATGTCGGATTGTCTTTGAAAATACCTCTCTTTGATGGAGGTAGTGCTAGCGCAAAAGCAATGCAAGATTACGCAGAAGCAACAAAATCTCAGGAAGAATTTAATAAATCTAAGAAGAATTTATCAATGGATTTAGAAAATGCTATTTCAAAATATGAAAAATTAGTGAAAATATATAATTCTCAAATTGAAGCAAAAGAATTAGCACAAAAATCATACGAATTATCATTAGATAGATTCAAAACAGGGCAAACTTCAGCCGTTGAATTGAATGATGTTGAACAGGCTTTGACTGGTGCTGAAAAAGGAATATTAAATACTTTATTTCAAATGGTTTTGACAGAAGCAACTATTCAAAAATTGACGGGAGATTATAATGATTAAATATATAAAAGAAAATCGTAAATATTATCGTTTCTTAGTTTTTCTTATTTTAGTTGGTTTGGCTGTAGTTACTAGACTTTCAGTTTATTATTTTGAGCAAAGAAAACCAATTTACAATATGGAAAGAATGTATGTTGAGCAAGGTGTTCCTATTGAGATTATGGAATTGAAAAAAACATCAGAAGTTTTTTATGCTCCTCTAACTTTACTGAAAACTTCAAATGATAACTATTTTACTGCTTATGTCGGCCCAGAATTACGTCAAAATTTAACACAAGGGGGAAAAGTTACTTTAACTTTTTCCGGAGAACAATACTTTGGAAAAATTGATAGAATATCTTCCGTAATTGATCTTGATGTAGGTCTATATCCCGTATCTGTTTATATAAAATCCCCAAGAACTCCGACCAAATCATTTTATGAAGCATTTGCAGAGGTATCCAGTGTGGAAAATGCCATCGTTCTACCAAGAGATATAGTTGTCTATGATTCAGATAATAAACCTTTTGTTTATGTCGTTGATAATAATAAAGCAGTAAAAACTTATTTAACACTTGGAATAGTTGGACAACAAAAAGTGTCCGTTGTTTCAGGATTAAAAGAAGGTGATGTTGTCATAAAGTCTGATTCTAATAATCTTAAAGATGGAATATCAGTCAAATTAGACAAGGAGTAAAATTATGATTGAATTTTTTGTTAAACGTCCTGTCACAACTCTGATGTTCGTTTTGTTCTTTGTATTGTTGGGTATCGTTGCTTACCCAAAGATGAATGTTGAGGCAAATCCTAGTGTAAATTTTCCTATGGTTTCTACAACCTTGATTTATCCAGGTGCTTCTCCTAGTGAAATGAAAGAACTTGTCGTAAAACCAATAGAAGATGCTATTGCTGAAGTATCAGAAATTAAAAAAATATCTTCGGAATCTTTTAATAGTGGTGCTTACCTTTATGTTGAATTCAAAATTGGAGTTGATGTAAATCAAAAATTAAATGAAGTAAAAGAAAAAATTGATAAAATTGTAAATGACTTGCCAGCGGATCTGGAAAAACCATTGGTTGAAAAATTAAATCCTCTGGAAGAGGCTGTCATGTCTATTATTCTGAAATCAGATAAAGCAAGTCCATCAGAACTATACGAATATGCTGATAAGACATTAAAAGGTAAATTTACAGCAATTTCTGGTATCGCCACTGTCAAAGTTGTCGGAGGTCAAGAAAGAGCAATTCGTGTTCGTCTTGATCCTGAAATTATGAATCAAAAATTTGTTACAATACTTGATGTCGTCAATGCTATGAGACAATACAATATCAATCTGCCTGGTGGAACAATTGATCAAAAATCAGATTCTATAAATGTCAGATTTTTTGGTGAATTTCAAAATCTTGAAGATACTCAAAAAATGCCTATCGTCACATCAGAAGGACAAAGATTCTTTCTAAAAGATATTGCAAATGTTGAAGATTCTGCAAAAAAAATTGAATCAGGTGCAATTTATAATGGAGAAAATGTTGTTAAACTCTCTATCGTAAAAGCAACTGATGGCAATGCTGTTAAAATTTCTAGAGATATTCAAAAATCATTACCTGTTATTGAACAAAACTTACCAGAAGGTATGAGTTTGGAAATTATAAACGACACTTCTGAAAGTATTATTCGTGATAATAATTCAACTTTTGTTGGAATTTTGATTGGACTTTTATTGACGGTAATCGTTCTATTATTATTTACTGGAAATTTTAGAACAACAATTATTGCGAGTGTTGTTATTCCAGCATCTTTAATTGCAGGATTTTTCTTTATGAATTCAAGTGGATTTACTATAAATTCAATGACTTTACTTGCTATGGCTACGGCTCTGGGAACTCTGGTTTCTAATGCTATTGTTATTATTGAAAGTTCTCTTGGATTTTTGAATAAAGGTAAGTCTTCGTATGAATCCGCCATTCTTGGAACTAAAAGCGTTTTAGTCGCAATTTTAGCTTCAAGTTTAACTAACTTAGTTGTGTTCTTACCTATCGCATTTATGGGTGGAATCGTTGGTCAATTTATGATTCAATTCGGTCTATCCGTTGTTTATTTCACAGTAATATCTTTATTCTTCTCTATAAGTTTAACACCTATGATGATTGCTTTGCTTTTGAAAAAAACAACAGCCTCTAAAAATCCTTCATTATTAAAAAGAATGATGAATAAAATTTTTGAAAGGTGTGATTATGCAATTCAATCTAGTTTATTTGCTTACGAAAAAATTTATAACTTTTTATTCAAAAAGCCAAAGTCAGTTATCTTTATTTGTATAGCCATTTTAATTGCTTCTTTCGGATTATTAAAGTTTATAGGAAATGAATTTTCTCCTTCGGTAGATGTTGATGAAATTACTATGAAAGTAAAAGCCCCTCAGGGTGCAACTTATTCAAAGAGTGAAGAAATAGTTAAAAATATAGAATCTAGACTTCGTAAATTCCCAGAAGTAAAAGCAGTTTCATCTGAAATAGGTGATAAAGGTACAGAAAATATTGATATAAAGGTTATGCTAACTCCTGTAAAATCTGGAAGAAAGTCTGATAAACTTTTATCACAAGAATTTGTTCCTGCTTTATCTGATGTTGTTGATGCAGAAATTCAAATTCTTCCGGGAAGATCTACAGGAACTTTTGGAAATCTTATTATGAATGTATACGGTGAAGATCCTGAAAAATTAGATGCTTACACGGATAAAATCGTTGAAAACCTAAATAATTTAACAGAAATTCAGTCCATCGTTAAAACTGCTAAAAAACCAAAATCTGAATTTAGATTTATTCCAGATCCTAAAAAAATGAATTTCTATGGCGTTTCTAATCAGCAAGTTGGGGCCACAATTCGTTATGCTCTTTATGGAGAAGATAATCAAGTTTTCAAAGAAAATGAAACAGAATACCCAATTATAATTGAATTATCTGAAAGATATAAAGACACAAAAGATGTGTTCTCTAACATATTTGTAAATTCTTATAAAGGACTTGTCGCTATTTCTGAATTAGGTGAAGTTAAAGAAATGCCTAGTGATTCCACTATTAAAAGAAAAGATAGACAACAAATTTCAGAAATTACCATTATTCTTGGAAAATCTACAATCGGTGTAGTTCAGCCTAAAATTGATAAAATTATTGCGGATACAGTTGATTTTGATTCTGGATACGGATATTATTTTGCTGGTATGTCAGAGACTCAGGCAGAATCAAATGTTGAAATTGGAAATGCTTTCTTACTCGCAATCATTTTAACATACATGGTATTAGCCGCAATTCTAAACTCTTTTGTTCATCCTTTTACAATCGCAAGTTCCATCATTACTTCTTTTGCGGGTGTTTTCTTTATGTTATTTATAACAGGGGCATCTATCAATGTTGCGGCATTGCTCGCGGTTATTATGTTGGTTGGACTTGCTGTAAATAATTCTATTTTATTGTTAGAGCCAACAATTCAAATGACTTCAAAAGGAGAAGATGTTAAAAAATCTTTATGGAAGAGTTTTCAAGATAAATATAAAATGATTTTGATGAGTTCTATTGCTGTTATTTCTGGAATGGTTCCTCAACTTTGGTCTAACGATCAAACGAAAGTTTCTATGGGTGCAGTTATAATCGGAGGAATGTTAGGTTCTTTGATATTTACATTTATTCTAACTCCGGTTTTATTTATGTATTTTGATAAACTTTCTAAAAAGAAAAAGAAACTATAACAAAAAATCCTCTATATAGAGGATTTTTTATTCTTCTATTTTGGGATAATAATTAAAAAATGAAAATGGAACAACAAATTTAATTTTAGATTCTAAATCATGAGACATAGACTCCGCTAGTCTGAGCATATTTTCTATTTGTTCTAAATTATCTGACTTAAACACTATTTCAATATCAAATTTTACATCTTTAGGCAGCGATTGAAAAAAGCCAAAAGCCCAGGGAACTACATTTATATTTTTATCAATAACTATGGCCAGTTTTGAAAGATTCAAAATTTTTGCACAGTAAAGAATACTAGGAACTAAATCAAAATAAAATTTATTAAGATTTACTCCTAATACCAATTCTCTTTTGAAAAAGATTTCATCTTTTAATGGCAAAATAATCTGAGTTATTCTTTCAATTTCTTCTGCATTTGCAGACACAAGCATACCCTCTGCACCAGAATTTAGGCAATTTTTAATAGCAGTCATTTGTTTCGCCGGTGTTTTTATATTAAAATCCACACTCCCGTAGAGTTTTACATGTGTTTTATCAGTCCAACCCCAAACCAAAGGAATAGATTTTGGTGATAAATACAATATATCTATATTATTTCCAACCGCAGTCGTAGATGCCATAATTAAATCGCCCGTATCATCAGAGTCTATACATTGGACATTTAAGACATTTTTTATGTCACTTAAAGTTCTATTATAATTTATTTCAGTTTTCTTACTCATTTTTATATTGTATTACAATTTAAGATAAATATCAACTTGGTTTTTTTTAATAATTTTGTTAAAATATAATTACTATGAAAAAAATAGTTGTAATTTTAGTCATTTTATTTGGATTATCTGCCTGTGCAGCTAGTCGTGAACCTGGTGTTGTTCCTAACGCATATGATCCAATAGAATCTGTAAATAGAGATATTTTTGACTTTAATGATTTTACTCAGGAAAATGTTTTTAATCCAATAGTCGCAACTTATAACTATATAATTCCTAGTTTTATTAGAAACAGATTAGTTAGATTTTTTGATAATCTTGGAGAAGGGGAGACTCTTGTAAATAGTTTATTACAAGCAAAATTTGAAAATGCTGGTTTAACTATATCTAGATTTGCTATAAATACAACCCTTGGAATTGGCGGACTTTGGGATGTGGCAACTGATTTCGGTGTGGAAAATAAACCTCAGGATTTTGGTATGACTCTTGAAAGTTATGGTGTTGATGAAGGACCTATTATTACAGTGCCTTTCTTATACCCTATGAGTGTTAGAGATGGAATTGGTATGATAGGTGATATTTTTATTGATCCAATTAGAATATTTGGTGCTCCAGCACTTGAAAGTGAATCATCTGGTATTTATTGGGCTTATTATGGTTCAAGTGTATTTGTATCTTATTCTGATGAAATGGATTACTTAAATAGTGCAAAGACTATGACTCTTGATCCTTATAGTTCTATTATAAAATATAGCAGATTATCTAGATACTCAAAGTTTGATGATATTCCAAAATCTGAATTAAAACTGGAATCAGATGGAGATTTGGAGTCCGTTTCTTATGACTTTGATTTTAATACCGAAGATGATGAGTATAATAACGAAAAAAATTCAGAAAATCAAAAAGAATAAAAAACTTGAATTTTTATTAAAAATAAAGCAAAATCAAAAAATAAAAAAGGAATGTATTATGAAAAGATCAGATTTAATCAGAACAATTCAAATGAAATATCCAAGAATGGACATCAATGAAGCCACTTCAATCTTAGATTGCTTATTTGATGAAATTACTGAAAATCTCGTTAAAGGACAAAGAGTTGAGATTAGAAGATTTGGTTCTTTTGCTCCTAGAAAATTTGCAACAAGAATGGGTTATAATCCTAAAACAGCCCAGGTAATTTCAGTTGCTTCTAAAAGAGGAATGCATTTCAAAATGGGTACTGATTTGGCTAAACGACTAAACAACGCCGAATAAAATTTAAGGATTTATCATGTGGTTTTTTAGTAAAAAACGTCCAGGAATTAAAAATAAAAATTTAGAAAAATACGATGCTGTAAAAAAATTACTCTGGATAAAATGCGCAAATTGTGGAAAATTAGTTTATTACAAGGATTACAAAGATAATCTCCGAATTTGTCCAGAATGTGGTCATGTATTTGGCCTAACTCCAAGCCAAAGATTTGAATTATTATTTGATAATAATAAATATGAAAGATTTGATTTGCCCGATGTATCTGATGATCCACTGGAATTTGTTGATTTAGTCCCTTATACTAAAAGACTTTCTGAGGCAAGAAAAGAAACTGGATATCAAGATGCTATATCCATCGCAAGGGGAAAGATAGGTGGAATAGATTCTATCCTTGCTGTTATGAATATAGAATTTATTGGAGGCTCTATGGGAAGAGCAGTTGGAGAAGCAATTATTTACGGAATTGAACTTGCAATAAAATATAATTTGCCTTTTATAATGGTTAGTGCCTCGGGTGGTGCAAGAATGCATGAAAATACTTATGCTCTAATGCAAATGGCTAGGACAACAGTTGCTGTAAATAAATTAAATGAAGTTGGACTTCCTTATATTGTTGTTTTAACTGATCCTACTTTTGGCGGTGTAACGGCTTCTTTTGCTATGCTTGGAGATGTTCATATCGCTGAATCAGGTGCAAGAATTGGCTTTGCTGGTCGTCGTGTTATAGAACAAAATTTACATGAAAAATTACCAAGAGATTTCCAAACTGCGGAATACTTATACAATCATGGTATGGTTGATATTGTTACTACTCGTTCAGAATTAAAAAATACATTAGTAAATGTTCTGTCTCCTATGGTAAAAAAGTCAATTAAAGTTGGAACAAAAAAAATTACAACACCTAAATCTAATTCTCAAAGAAAAGAAAATATGAACGATAATGCATATGATAAAGTTATTCTTGCTAGGAATGAAAATCGGCCACATTTTTTTGACTATATAAATGGAATGATAGATAATTTTGTCCCTCTCGCTGGTGATCGTTTGTATGGCGAAGATGCTGCTTTAATTGGAGGTCTTGGATATTTTGAAGGCCACCCAGTTATGATTATAGGTCATGAAAAGGGTAAAACTATTGAAGATAGGTTAAAACATCGCTTTGGTGCTCCAAATCCAGAGGGTTATCGTAAGGCTCAAAGACTTATGAAATTGGCAGAAAAATTAAAACTCCCTCTGATAAGTCTAGTTGATACTGCGGGTGCTTTTGCTGGTCGTGAAGCAGAAGAAAGAGGGCAGTCGGAAGCAATCGCAAAAACTATTCAAACAGGGTTATCTCTAAAAATACCTTATATTACAGTTATCACAGGTGAAGGCGGTTCTGGCGGTGCTATCGCTGTCGCAACTGCAAATAGAGTCCTTATGTTAGAAAATACAGTTTATTCTGTTATAGCTCCGGAATCTTGTGCCTCTATTATTTGGAAAGATAATAAATATAAAGCAGATGCTGCCTCGGTTATGAAACTAACCGCTAGTGATTTATTAAAACAAGGGATAATTGACGAAATTATTATGGAACCAGATGGTGGTGCTCATTGTGATTGGGCTACAACTATGGATTTAGTGAAGCAATCTATCAGTAAAAACTTAAATGAGTTATATAAAAAATCAGGCGAAGAACTTAAATCCGAAAGAGAAGAAAAGTTTTTAACTATGACTAGGGACTTATAATAAATAAACTAAACTTTTTGCTTTATTATTTTTATTTATTTATGTTATAATAAATTAAATACAAAGGGAGAGGTTAAATGATTAAAAAATTCTTATTGTTCGTTTTTTGGACATGTATATTATTTCTCGGTTTTACAATATGGTTTGACAAGGCTTATGCTATAAATACTCTGACTTCACAGGGTTGGTTGGTATTAAAAAGTTCAGCAATCGTAAATCAAGGAATAACATTTAGTTTCTTTACTTTTGTCCTATCTTATCTTTTGGGTGTTTTATTTTTATTAAAACCAAAAGAAAAATTACAAATAACAGATCAAACAAGTTTAGAAATACCTAAACAAATAAAACAAGAAGAAATTAAAATCTTACCGTCTTTAGAAATGGCACCTGTATCAATTCCTGCTCTACCGGAATTAAACGAAAAAGAGGAATTAAAAGATAAGCCAGTAAATATATCAGATTTGTATAAACAAGAACCAAAAATAAAAGATGATATTACTCCTCCTATTATATCAACAGAAGAGGAACTAAAAATAACTCCTATTTCAAACGATTATAAAAATAAAGTGGAAGACACTCAATTTGACATTGCAGTCGGTAGCGATTTATCTCCTATTATGAATAGTTTATCTAGCCCAAATAAAAATAATGAAGCAGCAGAAGTTCTTCCCGCTACATTTGATTCAAATCCAATAGAAACAACTGATTTTGATTCTGATAGTTTTTCTTTTGATCCAAATGCTCCAATTGATTTTGATTCATTTGATTCTGTTCCTGCCGCTCCAATTGCACCAGTGTTTCAAACAGAACCAGAGACTAAATTGAGTGATAAGGTTTTTAATGCTCCAGAATTAGATTCTGGCAAAATACAATCTGATGATGCTAGTTATTTTGCAACTGATAGTCTTTTAGAAAAAATTAAAAATGAAGCAATAAGTGCTAATATCTCGGAAAGAGTTGCTCCAAAACTTTCTGATATAAAATTGAGTCTATGGGGAACCAATGATCAAACATTATATCTTGGTTTAACATTCTCTAATTCGGGTCTTTTTCATGAAATAGATGATGGTAAAAAATGGGAATCAGATTCTGGACTAGTTGTTAAATCTCCAGTTGTGGTTTTGAAGGAAATTATTGAAAAAATAAATAATATCGCAAAAGATGCTTTGGAAGACGAATCTGGAATTGACATTGAAGCATTCCTCTATCTAGAAAATGCTGAAGTTGAAAATATATCAGAACTAAAAACAAAATGGGATCAGTCTGGTTTAGAAGTTATATCTGATAAAATGCAAGAACTAACAAGTTTAAGCGACTATTTTGAATCTATAAAGTCGGAAAAAGTTATAGATGAGTCTTTTGATTCATTTATTGACGCAGTTTCTGATTATTTACAACAAATGTAATAAGGAAAGCGAATGGATAAATTTTGGCTAAATAAACTATCTGATATTGGTATCTCTGATATGCCTATATTCAAGGTAGTATTCCAGCCAAAAAATCTTGATGAAAATTGGTATCCTTTATATAAAAAAGAACGTCGTCTTTTTTTACAATCTCTGACTGATAGTATAGAAGAATTAGCAAATCTAAATTTAGAACGAAATGATATTCTGAATATAATAAATGGCAAATTACCTGAAAACTTATCTATCCGTTTCCGTGTGCCTATTATGTATGGAGGTGATATATCAAAAGATAATATGTTCTTATTACCAACAAATCCTTTTAATCTTATTATAGATAGATTTTTTCTTATTCAAGCAAATGATTTTATGAAAAAAATGTCCAGAGAAATTAAATCAGGATATGATTTTGCATCAACCCTATTTGTTCCGTATCCTTTGAAAAAAGTGTATTGTCCAACAACTGGAAATATAGCAATAGGAGATGGTGGTAATGCCACAGAGGATAGATTGGCTCAAGTTGCTGCAACAATGTTAAATCAACAGGGGAAAATCTGATGTTATTAGAAGAATTCCTAAAAATTTTAGAATCTAAAAAAAATATTATCAATTTGAACTCTGGTGCAAACGAAAGGGATATTGAATTTGCTCAAGCCAATTTGATGCAAATAAAATGCTCTATGTTGTCCCCTGATTTAGTAAAATTTTATAAAAGATTTAATGGATTGTCTTGTCAAGATTCTGTAATTTATGGATTAAAACAAATTGAAAATCTTAGAAGAGGGTATTTTATTCCTAGTATTTTAGATGTGAATAAAGATATGATGACTTTTAGTAATGTATTAAAAGGCAAAACAATAATTGCTAAAAATAGTTTATTTTGGTTCGCAGTTAGTCTTGATGGATTTGTTTGGATGTTGGATTTAATGACTCTGACACCTGTTAAAAAATACACATCTATTTATCAGGCCTTTTATGATTGTATTCTGGTCGGAGAAATATAATATGATTAAAATTTCTGTCTCTATTCAAGGTCACAGAACTAGTATAACATTAGAAAAAGAATTTTTTGATGCACTTAAAAATATGGCAAAAAATAAACAAATATCTCTTGCTAAATTGATTGAAAATATAGAATCAAAAAGAAATCCTATGATTCATAAAAATTTATCTTCTTTTATCAGAGTCTTTTTGTTTGAGGCTTTATTAAATAATAATTCATAAATGTAGGATCTATATTTTTCTGAATTTGAAAAGTACTAAATTGTCTGAGGCCGTTTGATAGAATATCAAAATCAAAAGGTTTTGGATTTACTGATGTTCCACTCATAACAATTTCAGATTCAAGTGAAAAATCTGTGTCTGATTTATTCACATCTCCCTGAATTGAAACAAATTTTGAAATATAAGATATTTTATCTGTATTAGAAAATTTACCATCTTTTATAATGCCCCTTACATTTAATAAATCAAATTTAGACAACCCTCTGGTCAGCATTTCAGAAACCTTTTCCTCTACATTATTAAAAGTTATATTTGATGCATAAAAATTATCAAAACCAAGCCCATTTATATAACCATCTGTAAATTCCAAATCTAATATTCCAGATATATTATGATAAATATCATAAGCGGTTATGCCTGTTGTACTTAAATCTGCGGTCATAGTTAAATTTGCTTTTTCTATACTCAAATTTGCTTTTTTTGAAATCGTAAATTCAGGAATATAAAATTTATTTGTTTTTGCTTTAATGGAATATGAGTCTTTATCTTTTATAATTTCCCCGATAAGAGTTTCGTTGTTTGATGAAGTTAAAGATATATTTTCAACGGGTTTATCCAATTTTGTATTTACAGAAAAATTTATTCTACCGTATTTCTTATCTGCAAAAATAATATTATTAGTTTTTAATGAAAAGCTTAAATCAGATATGTTTAATAATGTAATTAAAGCAGGAGGGGCTCTAAAACTGGCGACTTCACTATCATAATCAGGATTTATAAAAGAATCTAGATTTAGAGTATCTGAACTTAAACTTATATCTTTAGAATTTTTTGAAAAATCAAAAACTCCATTTATTTTTTCCTTTCCAATTTCTATTTTAGCATTATTTACTTTTGTCCCATTTATCAAATTTCCAGATATAGATAATGTTGTATCTGGTTTTAACATATCAAAGTATAAATCAGGAATTATAAGCAATAAAAAGTCTCTGGCATTATTATAATAAAACTTAAAACTTATATCCTTATTCTTTTTATCAAATTGTATTGAAAAATCTTTACTTAAAAAATTTGCCTTTATTTCAGGTTTTTCTATGGATTTATTCAAAATCATATTTAATCCTGATTTTACATTTAAAAATTTTCTAGGTAAAATATTATTTTCTTCATTGATAAACTCTATATCTGATAAACTTGTATTTGTTCTCTCTATATTAAAATCCTTATACTCCCAGTTTTTATTATTTAATAGCAAGTCTCCAAATAATTTTATTTTAGAGTCATCAGAATCGTAAATTAAAGGATTAGTTTTACTAATTATATAGTTATTTGGTTTGTGTTGAATAGTTGTCTTGATCTCAGAAAAATTTTTATTATTTATCAGTAATTTTTTTATGTCAGTATCTATTTTCCAATTAAATGAAAACTTATCATTCAAATATATTAAAGTATTCACAGGATCTGATGCTTTATATAAAACAATTTTATCTAAGTCTAATTTATTTGATTTTATCTCCATTTCTATGTTCTTTGGAGACTTGATATATTTTATTTTTCCGGTTATTAAATTAGTTTTATCAGATATTTTCATATTATCACAAGTCCAAGAATCTAAATTTCCAGAAAAATTACAAATAATAGACATATAATTAGGAATATTTGCAATTTTATCAAAAACCTTAAAATCAAATAATTCATTGATATTAGGAGTATTAAAAATTAGGTTAGACGACAAGATATTGAACTTATTATTTTTTAAAGATACATCTCCTGATAAATTCAAATAAAATCCCGTTCCTTTTAATTCTAATTTATTTATATTTGTATTTTCCTTTTCGGATACAGCATTATATACAATCTCATTAAAGCGAGTATTTTTATACATAAATTTTCCAACACCTTTAATATCAAAATGATACTTTTTCATAGTATTTAATGTTTGAAAAATTTTTGAATCAGAATCAAAATTCATCATACTATCCATATTCCAATTTGTGAGATTTAGTTTTAACATAGTATTTTTTGTTTTATCATTAGGAATTGTAATCTCGCTATTTTCTCCAGATATATCAGGAGAAATAAAGGTTAAATTACTAAATTTTATTTGATCATCTTTATTACTAAATTCTCCATAAATTTTCCAAACTTTTTTGAATATTTCAAAATTAAAATCTTTAACATTTAATTGTGTCGTTAAAAAAGTTAAAAGATTAGGACTGGTTATAGTAAATTGTCCTGATCCAAGAGGTTTCCCGTTTATATACTTAAAATCAAATCTGGCATTTAATGCTTGATTTTTATTATTTAATTCAATCCTGTTTAGATTATTGTATTTACTTAAATAAAACTCGTATATTTCTCCATTTAATATACCAGATGTTTTTAATATGTCTGAATCGCTTTTATATAAAGTGCCTGACATTTTTGAATATGTATTTTGTTTATCCTTCACAGAGGCATTATTAAATGAAATATCAAAAGGTATTAAACTATAATTATTGAATAAAAATTTAACTATATTTTCAGATGTTTCCTCTATTTGAATATTTACATTATCAAGACTTATTTTTTCTGGTATGGATATTTTTTCCTTTTTTAATAAACTAGAAAATTTTACAGGCAAATCTAATTCTGGAATACTGGCAGAATAATAATCATTTTTTACACTGATATCTGTTATTTTTAGAACAGGATTAGGAAAAAGTTTAACATACATCTCACCCTCTATAAGTGTATTGGCATGAAAGGCATTAGTTAAATTGGATTCAATCTCAATCTTATATTCGGACATATCTGTGTATCTGGGAACTATAAAATAAGATAAAACCAGTAAAATCAACAAAATGAACAAAACAGAAATCAAAATTATATGATTTTTTATAAAAGACATCTGAATAAAATCCCTCATTTTTTATTTGTTATTCTCTCAATTTAGATTATAATACTAATGAAACAAAAAAGACAAGAACAAAAATGAAAAAAGCAAATTTTATTTTAGACTCTAAATACAAACCTTCCGGAGATCAGCCAGCCGCTATAAAAGAATTGATAGAGGGTTTTGATTCAAATCGCAGAAGTCAAGTTTTAATGGGGGTTACAGGTAGTGGTAAAACTTTTACTATGGCGAACACTATTGTTGAATGCGGAGTTCCTACTTTAATTATGGCTCCTAATAAAATTTTAGCCGCTCAATTATTTACAGAAATGAAAGGATTTTTTCCTAAAAATCATGTTGAATATTTTGTGTCTTATTATGATTACTATCAACCAGAGGCTTATGTTCCAACAACAGACACCTATATAGACAAAGACGCTTCAATCAATAGTCAATTAGATAGAATGAGGCATAGTGCTACTCGTTCTTTGATAGAATATAAAGATGTCATTATTGTTTCTTCGGTTTCTGCATTATATGGATTGGGAAGTCCAGAAACTTATTCCGAATTAAAAGTAGTTTTGAAAGCAGGAGATAACATACCAATAAAACAACTGATAAGTTCTTTGATAGAAATGCAGTATAAAAGAAATGATATTGCTTTTGACCGAGGAAATTTTCGTCTCCGTGGAGATAGCCTTGATATATTTCCTTCTCACAGCGAAGACAGGGGTTGGAGAGTATCTTTTTGGGGTGATGAAATTGAAGAAATTTCAGAATTTGATATTTTAACAGGACAAAAAACTAATTCATTAAATACCATAACTATTTACCCTAATAGTCATTATATTATGCCTCTGCCTAGTCTGGCTAGGGCTATGTCTGAAATCAAAGACGATTTATCTGATAGGTTAGATTATTTTGAACTTGAAAAAAAACTATTAGAAAAACAAAGACTATCAGAAAGAACTAATTTTGATGTTGAAATGATTCAAGCAACTGGAACTTGTCGTGGAATTGAAAATTATTCTAGATATTTATCTGGTCGGGCCCCTGGTGAGCCGCCTCCAACATTATTTGAATATCTACCAAAAGATGCTTTATTATTTGTTGATGAATCACATATTTCTATTCCTCAAATAAGGGCGATGTATAGTGGAGATAGATCTAGAAAAAAGAATCTTGTTGAATATGGATTTCGTTTGCCTTCTTGTTTAGATAATCGTCCTCTGACTTTTGATGAGTGGGATAAATTAAGGCCTAATACTATATTTGTTTCAGCAACTCCTGATGAGTGGGAATTGAGTCAATCAAACGGAGTTATCACAGAGCAACTTATTCGTCCAACTGGGCTTTTGGATCCACTAATAGAAGTTCACCCAACAGAGCATCAAGTTGATGATTTGATGAACGAGGCTAAAAAAGTTATTAAACAAGGTGCGCGGGTTTTATGCACAACTTTAACTAAAAAAATGTCAGAGGCTTTAACAGAATACCTGAATGAGCATGGAGTTAAAGCAAAGTATATGCATAGTGATATTGAGACTCTGGAAAGAATTGAATTGATTCGTGAATTGAGGCTAGGAAAGTATGATGTCCTTGTTGGAATAAATCTTTTGCGAGAAGGTCTGGATATTCCAGAATGTGAATTAGTTGCTATTATGGACGCAGATAAAGAAGGTTTTTTAAGGTCCGAAAGATCTTTGATTCAGACTATTGGTCGTGCTGCTAGAAATTCAAAGGGTAGGGTCATTTTATATGGAGACAAAATTACCGATAGTATGGCAAATGCTATTAAAGAAACTAATCGTCGCCGAGAAATTCAATCTGAATATAATAAAAAACATCACATTACACCTACAACTATTAAAAAAGATATTTTTGCCCCTGTGTTAGAAGACTCTGAAATCAAAACCGATAGTGCTAAAAAGTTTATTTTTACCAGGTCCGGAGTTCGCTCTATTGAAGAAATGAATAAAGATATTAGCAAACTTACTAAACAGATGAAGAAATTTGCCGAAGATCTTGATTTTGAAAAAGCAGGTGAAATTCGTGATGAAATTAAATTGCTAAAAGCAGATTTACTCAGTGTTGGCGAAGTTTAATATAAAATACTTGACACTACATACTTTTTATATTACATTAAACAGGTGTGTAAAAGGAGACTGCTATGACTGAAAAAATAAAAAGAACTCGTCAAGATCAATCAATAGAGTCATTTTTGAAAATAAAAGATAAATTACAAAGTTTTCAATGTAGTATAACTATAAGTGATTTAAAACAAGCAATTGTGGAAGAATTAAGAAAAAATCCATATTTTGACGAAATGACAAATTATATTGAAAAGGAAAAGATATTATATTTATCATCTTTTATATACGGATTACCAGTCAAGACAAAATTAGAGGTAAATATTTATGATAAAGATGATGATAGAGTTGTTGATGATAGAAATGAAAAAACATACGATGTAAAAATTGCCTTTCAGAATTTATTTAAGTCTTGGACCAACAAAAATATTGAGAAAAATCCAGAAACTAAAAAAATAATTTATAGAATGCCGACTTATATAAAAGGGCATGCTAATTGGAGGCAAACAAACATATATGCTCCACAACCAAATAATCCATTTTTTAGTCTTTTAAAATTGATTTCTAAAATCAATATAGAAATGTTTAACGAAAGCGAATCATCAAAGGCAATGATTAAAGAAAGGTATTTTGAATTAAATCCAGATAAAATTCTGGTAATACCTACTCGTCCAATTCCATCTTCAAATACAAACATAAAACATAAAAAATCACAAAAACCAGAAACCAAAAGGAGGTTTAACAAAATGAACTCACAAAAAAGAAACCAAAAACAACTATTAAAACGACTGGAATTACAAAATAAACTATTTGAAGCAGTTCTTGCTGAAGAAAAAGGCAAAGAAATTGATCCAAATCAAACAACTATGTTTTCTAATCCCGCTTTCGCACAAGTTTTTGTCGCTGCCGAGATGAAAAAAAGACAAAGATAAAAATAAATTCTTGACTTTTCATAGATTTATTGTAAAATCTATGCCGAACCGTCCGAATTATAAGGCCTGAGTAATCGTAAAACCTAGATTTATGGCTATGTTTTACAGAGATAAGGTGCCTTTGCCGAAAGGTATTCGGATAACTTAAACCTGAAACCATAAAGGTAGTAAAATGGCGGGAAAACGCTTAAATCAAAAAATGAAATTGGACAGACGTTATGGACTAAATGTTCATGGTCGTGCCAAATCACCTGTAAATAAAAGAAAATATGCCCCAGGACAACATGGACCAACAA
>CAZEWI010000012.1:0-6167 GCA_964514455.1 uncultured Bacteroidales bacterium
AGATAAAATCAATAAGGAGATCGAAAAAGCCAAAAAGAAATTTGATAATTTTGACGAAGCTTTATTTAGACAAACCAATCCAAATATTCTTAGAAATCAGGAAAAAATTGACTACATATCACAACGATTTGCTGAATTAATGAACAATACTGATCTAGTTGGAATCAAATCTCTTATCGAAGAATTAGAGATAGTTTGCCCTATTTCAGGTTCAAAAAATTGGACAGATGTTCGTCAATTTAATTTGATGTTCTCTACTCAGATGGGCTCTGTAGCTGAAGGTGCTGATACAATATATTTGCGCCCAGAAACCGCTCAAGGTATCTTTGTAAACTTCATTAATGTTTATAAAACAGGCCGTATGAAAATTCCATTTGGTATTGCTCAAATTGGTAAAGCATTTAGAAATGAGATTGTTGCAAGACAATTTATTTTCAGAATGAGAGAATTTGAACAAATGGAAATGCAATTCTTTGTAAATCCAAAAGACGATGAAAAATACTTCAAAGAATGGAAACAAAATCGTTGGAATTGGTGGCTCGCTCTCGGGATACCTGCCGAAAAACTTCGTTTTAAGGATCACGAAAAATTGGCTCACTATGCCAAAGCCGCTACTGATATTGAATATGATTTTCCTGACGGATTTAATGAGTTAGAGGGTATTCACAATCGTCAAGATTTTGATTTGGGTTCTCATACCAAGGCTCAAAGCGAATTCAAAATCCAAGCCAATGTTATGAAAAATACAGACTCTAATACTAAACTAAATTATTTGGATCAATCTACTGGCGAAAATTATATTCCTTTCGTTATTGAAACTGCTATGGGGCTTGATAGAGCAATGATTGCTGTTATGGATAATGCTTATAATGAAGAGACTCTTGAAAATGGAAATACCCGAATCGTTTTGAAATTAAATCCGAAATTATCTCCTATTAAATGTGCTGTGATTCCTTTGGTAAAAAATAATCCTGAAATCGTTAAAATTACCGAAGATTTACATAAGCAACTTCAAGCACTCCATATTGGTCGCACCGTTATTGAAAACTCGGGAAATATCGGAAAAAATTATCGCCGACACGATGAAATCGGAACTCCTATTTGTGTAACGATTGATCACCAGAGTCTTGAAGATAATACTGCTACGATTCGCTATCGCGATACTATGGAACAGGAAAGAATTAAAATATCTGATATTCCTATGAAATTAAAGGAAATCGTCGGAGCATAAATTCAAAGGAGGGATTTATGAAACAGAAAAAAACAAATTATTTTTTGGTCCTTTTAGGAATCTTGTTCGTATTATTTTTTGCTTTGTTTTATTATTCTTTTCAGGAACATTCCAAGGCTAATGAAAAATCTAAATACTATCATTTGAATCTGGATTTTACTAATCCCACTGGTATATTCAAAGGCTCTATTGTTAGTATAAATGGAGTTCCTGTCGGTGAGGTAATCTCTACTAGGCTTGACGAAAATGAGACCGCTACTGTTGTTGTTGCCGTTGAGAGAAAATATAAATTGCCGACAGATTCTGTTGCTAGTGTTTATACTGATGGGTTATTGGGGGCTAGTTATATCAATATAACTCCTGGTGCGATGGACGAATATTTTTCTGATGATGAGACTATGGAATATACTCAAAATACTCTTCCAATTATGGACTTTATTAGAATGCTGGTCGGACGAATTAAAATTGAAAAGTGATTAGATTGCTTCGTCGCGGGCTCCTCGCAATGACATCAGAAATCACAGCATAAATCGTGAGAATGACATTATGGGGGGATTATAGGCGGGCTTTGTAATAGCCGTCCATATCAGTTATTTGAAAGCCGTTGTTCCAAAATGTATTTTTAATTAAATTCAAATTACCTGTCGCAAATGAAAATCTGGCTGAATTACCTGTAATTGCTTCAAGTTGCATTTTTATTCCTGATTCTTCTAAACTTGAAATAATTTGACGAATCTTTGCCCACTCACGAAGACCATTCAAATCAAAAACAAAATAATCTTTACCAAAATTTGGTAAAACTGATATAGGATTTGGAATCTCTTTCAATTCATTATTTCTGATATATTTTTTTACTGCTTCGTCTGACACATTTATGTATAAATCAGCCTCATAAGCAGTTTCTGATTGCCTTTCGTTTTCAATACTAACACCTAAAATCAGTGATTTTCTGTCCGAATCAGTAATGTTTGGAGAAATTTCTGTAAATGTTTCCTCTCCAAGTTTTGATGACAAGACATAGTCTATAACTTGTTTTTCCGCATTTGACATAGCCATATTTTTGGCTTCCCCAGCAGAGTCCGCCCTTTCGCTGACGGCAAGGTGAAATTGCTCGGCCCACACAGGACTTACTAATAGTGAAAATAATACAACAAATTTTTTCATAATAATCCTTAGAACTTATATTTTAAGCCCGCTTTACCTGAAACAGATTTCCATGTGGCGTTTAGTTCTTCTTTCAATTTATAACTTGTTCCATCGTAGTAATTTGTTTTTGCTTCGCCGTCTGATAATGTGTAGTAGTTAAATTCCATTCCTAAATCTAAAAATAAATTATCGCTGATTTTTCCAAGATAATTCATTGATAACCCTAGATGATAAGCATCTCCGATTTTTCCAGTGTCTTCAAATCCAGGATTTGCTAAATCGTCTCTGTTTGGCCAATAACCCTCACTATCATAACTTGGTAATCCAAATTCTGCACTTAAAACAAAGTGGCCACCGCCTGTAAATTGATTTTTTATATCAAAACCGATAAATGGGCCTTGCCATGTTGTTTTATAATCGTGTGTCGTGCCATAAACTGTTTCTGCGGTATAATCTTTTCCGTTAGATGTATCTATGTATGGTCCATAAGTTGAATCTACACTAATTTCATCACCATAAACCTGCACTGAACGAGAATCTTTGATTTTTAATCTGTGATGAAAATAACGATAACCTGCATTCGGACTAAATGATAATCCGTCGTTTTTCCAAAAATCGTTCAGACTAAATTTTGCATAGGCATCATCTTTTGTTCCAGAAGCATCTCCTACACTAATGGAGGCAAATCCTATTGTCGTTGTAGTGGTAAATGAATTGTTTGTCCAGACTTCTATTAAACCGCCGCCGTTATAAAGATCGTCATCAGTTCCAGTCCCTGAATCTGTTGTTCCATGGTAATAACCGGCACTAAATCCAAATTTACTGGTTTTGGAATTATAGCCTAAATCCCCTCCGAATGTGTTCCAAGTCATATCACTCCAAGTAACAATTGAGCCCGCAGCATTCATATCAAATTTGAAATCGGCCCATTCCATTTTATATGCTGGAGCAATAAAAAATCCTCCGTCTGAATTTGTTATAGTTTCCTTTTTGCTTTTTATCGCCTGAGTTGTTGTTGTATATGTGTTGTAGTAATTTCCCTTATTAGTATTTTTGAAATAATCACTCGCCGTTGTAGAGTCAGTATTTACATAAGATCCACTGTATGTATCATAGACTGTATCAAAATCCGCATACGATAAACTGGAAATTAGCAAAGGCATTAGATATAAAAATCTTTTCATTAAAAAATCCCCTCTTTTCTTTAATTATACTCAAAAAATCCCGCCCTAGCAAGAAGAAAATACTTGAAATCGGAAAAAAAGTGTTGTAATATCTTTTTACTACTCGCGATCGTGGCGAAATTGGTAGACGCGCAACGTTGAGGTCGTTGTGGAGAAATCCTTGGAAGTTCAAGTCTTCTCGATCGCACCAATTAAATACGAAGGATTTGCGGTTGTGGCGGAATGGTAGACGCTGCAGACTTAAAATCTGTTGGGAGTTAATCCCGTGCCGGTTCAAGTCCGGCCTACCGCACCAAAAATTGTCTCCTCTTTTGAGGAGATTTTTTTATTTATGAGATTACTGACCAAGTCAGAAATGACAGCGGATATTTTATAAGGAAGGATGGACACCCCCTCCTGAAATCGCTGGGGCGATTTCGTCCTCCCCCTCTGACGATGGAGAGGGAGAAGTGAATGTTGGATTGGATTCTGAGCAAAGCCCAGAATGACAAGGGTGGTGCTTTTTGAGCGGGTTATGACGAGATTCCGCACTAAATGCGGAATGACATCGTATAATAAGTCAGGAATGACAGCGGAAAATGAGCGGATATGACAGAGTATAAGGTGGGGGAAAATTGGGATAAAAAAAATCAACTGCGGGTTTAATCGCAGTTGATTTATTTGCTACAATAAATAATTATTATTTTTGCTTATTTATCTTGCATTTTGCTTTAATGTATCAGCGAGTTGTTTTTTACTACGATATATATACAATGTAACAACCGCATACCTACTGTTTCCACTCATTACTTGGCCG
The DNA here is from genome assembly GCA_964514455.1 of uncultured Bacteroidales bacterium. GTDB lineage: Bacteria > Pseudomonadota > Alphaproteobacteria > Rs-D84 > Rs-D84 > CAZEWI01. The sequence continues at coordinate 4,358 of CAZEWI010000012.1, forward strand.
GCAACATTTGCCTCTTTGCCATCTGTATACTTATTAAAATCTTCATATTTTTTATATGAATTTTTCCAGGCTGACAAAGTTGGTTCATCTTGAATATCTGTTCCCATGTATTCCCACTCACTATTTGCATTGCCACCAGTTGGGGCAATTCCCTCTGGAGTTCCAGTTGGTGCATCAGAAGTATAATAATTTTTAATTTCAAGTATTAATGATTCATAACCAAATTCTTCTTCTTTTTGACATCCTCCAAGCATAGCACTTGTAATCAATAAAGGTAAAATTTTCAAAAAGATTTTTGATTTAATGATATTATTATGTTTTTTATTAAATTTTAAGTGTTTTTTCATAATTTGAACTCCTTTTTCAAAAAAAACGTTTCATCAGGGCGTTTTTTTTTTAGGGTATTGAATCATATTTTAGTCATTACCCTAAAAGGTTCATACTTATGATAGAAACTTTAACAACTTTTGTCAATTAAAAAATTCTATTTTATTCAAATCCCCAGCGATAACTACTCGCTGTAGTTCCAGCACTTCTTATAGAGTTGTCTTCAATATATGATGAACATCCATTATTGACAGTCCAGCATGTATATTGTTTATTACCTGTTCCTCCACATTTTTCAGCATATTTTGCATCCCAACAATTTGTTGAATATCTCTCATCGTTGCACGTTAAGTTAATAGTACAATTTGTGCAGGTGTTTGTTGTTGAATCCCAAGATGCACCAATAATTTGTTCATTATTTACACCCATTCTACTGCCGGTGGTGCCTCCCCAAGAATAATGATCAACAGTTCCTTCTATATATTTTACAGAGGCATAACATTCACTTTTTGCTGCGGCTGCTGTTTCTTTTGCTGCGGCTGCTGTTTCATTGTTAGTTTTTTCAGTGGCGGTGTTACTTGTTAGGGCAATCATTGTGCTTTGGCCGACTTCAGGACTTTCACAATATGTTTCTATTACATCTGAACATGCTTGATAGCATTGACTGTTTGTATTTACTACTTCGTCTTTGTCATTGTTTGAAGGAGGTGGTAGTAAATCATAATATTCTGAGTTTGTGCAACTGCTGATTTCACTTATACAATCCTCTAATTTTTCACGGCACATACTGGTATCGTATTCACAATAGCCCCAAGAATCATTATAATTCCAGCCTGTCATATTTCCTTTTATTTTTTGTTGTGAGAATAAACCCTTTAAATCATCACATTCTTTTGACAATGTCTTTCTTATTGTGTTTTCCATTGATTTTACCGCCGTCTTAAATGCATTATATATCAATAAATCACTATCATCTGTTTTTTTACTTTTTGATGTATCAAATACAGATGTTCCTGATATTAAAGAAGATGCATTTACTTTATTTAATGTTGTTGTTGGGCAATATGTTCTACTATATGCTATACATGAATTTAATACCGCCGTTTCATCAGCAACTAAACAACTGGAATAAGTTGTTCCACCACAATTATCTTGTAAGCATTGTGTAAAATACTCGCTGCACCCACTGACTACTTTTGTATTTACTATGTCTTGTATCATAGCATCTAAACTTTCAGTTGTTGTCTTGCTAAAACCATAGATACTATTACACATTGTTGTTGTTTCTGCACAGATTGTTTGTATTGCACTTGCTGTATTTTGGTTAAATAATACTTGAACATTTGAATCAAAGGCAGAAAATGCCTTTTCTTGATCAACATAACATTCTGATACTGCTTTTAGACATGTTGATTTTAAGCCAGCATATTTATTATCTATTGTTTGTTTCGCCGTTAAAATAAAGTTATTCTTAAATTCGCCC
>CAZEWI010000012.1:6177-9598 GCA_964514455.1 uncultured Bacteroidales bacterium
TCTTATTTTCAAGGTATTTATTATAGTTTTTTAATGATTTATAGCCCTTTATTGAGTCATAGTCTTCAAATAATTTTGTTATATTGGAAAAATCCTTTGAAAATATAACATCTCCTGTGCTGGCATTGATATATTTTCCAGTTATATCTACACACTTTATCATATTTTCTCCGCAGACTGCATCTGCCGTAAAGGCATTAGTTACATTTTGAAGACAAGTCGCGAAATCAGATGAATTTCTTTTTTTGTAATCCGATAATCTAGTATCTCCCAATAATTTATTTGCTTGAATAGTTGTTTGCTTTACTTGTAATTGTTTTGTCTTGATGTCTTTTTCAACTGTTAAACAATCGGACGAAATCATAGTCTCGTAAGATTTTAACGCAATCTTTAATTCAGAATCCGAGCAAGTATCCGCTACTAATGTTTTACACAAGCCATAAGTCTCATTTAATAAGTCCGTTCCGGTTAAAGTATCAACCGCCGTGTCATAAGCACTAGAATTTAAGTAATCTAAATCAAATATACTGCTTGTATCAAGGCCAGCAAATAAATCTATACTGCTATTTGATTTTGTTTTTCCCTCTATTAAATCGTTTATGCTATTTAATAATTCCTTGGCTGTTGAATTATCTGTTGTTGTTTGAGCCAATTCGCCCTCGGTTGCTTTTGTAATATATTCGGCCTCGTCCGCTGTTAAACTGACCTTTTCCAAATTATTGTTAAACTCAACTAATTTATTTTTTGATTCGTCTATGGCAGAATAAGCCTTTTGAAACTCGGCAACTTTTGATGAACAATAACAACGGCGGAGACTTGAATCCGCATTCGCACAAAATTCGTCCATACATGCACTTAGAGATTCTTTACATGTGTCATAAGATGATGAAGCACTGGCAGATGAAGATTTAACACTGGTTTGAATCGCAGCGGCCGCACGAGCAACACTTGCACCACCTTTGCTGGATTTTTGAACAGTTCCGCGGGCGGCGGCGGCAGTTGGAGTCGTTCCACTACGAGCAGATATAGTTTTTGTTGATGTTGTAGCACTGCGGGCGGAAACAGTTGGAGTTGTTCCACTACGATTTGCTACTGTTTTTGTTGTTGCACTTCTGGCCGAGGTTGCCGAACGACTAACTGCACTGCGATTCGTTGTTGCATTTGAAACATTTGAACGAGGTGATACCGAGGAAGAATCCCTTGCTGTTGCAGAAACAGAACGAGGGCCAGCGACTGAACGAGTTGATGCTGCTCGGGCAGATGATGGAGAACTGATTACTGAATTTTCAGCACTTCCACGAGTTTCTGTGGCTGCATTTAATCCAAATGTCAAGCCCGCAATAATAGCAAATAATAGTATTTTCCTCATTCTAAATACTCCTTCATTTATTTTATTTTAGCATACATTCATTTTTCTTGCAAGGAGTTTTTATAATTTTATTTGTGATATTTTAATTATAAATTGGCGTTTCCAAGAGGAATTGAACCTCTATCTAATCCTTAGGAGGGACTTGTTCTATCCATTTGAACTATGGAAACTAATTCTTAAATTTGCCGCTTCGTGGAAATCCTAGTGGTTGATTACGGCCTTGACTCGCCCGCTTGCCTAGCCATGCAGAATAATCCTCTAACATTGTTTTTCCGCGGCCAGTCGTCCAGCCAAATCCTTCGCTTTTCTTAAAGGTCATCACATCAAGGACACTAGTTCTTTCTGCATTATATTTTTGTAATATAACTCCCTTACCTCTATTCAACTCTGGAATCTCGGACAATGGGAATATCAATAATTTATCGTTTGAGCCACTAAATGCCACCATATCATCGCCGTCCTCTATATCATAACAAATAATCGCCTGATTATCATCAGATACATTCATAATCTGCTTTCCACTTTTTGTTTGGGCTAGTATATTTTCAGAATTAGTTATAAATCCGTTGCCATGACGACTGACTAATAATAACTTTGTCTCAGGTTTATATACCCATGCCCTGACTATTTTTTCATCAGCCCCTAAATCTATAATCAAGCGAATCGGATCGCCAAAACCCCTACCCCCTGGGAGTATATTCGCATTTATCGTAAATATCTTTCCACCCGATGTAAATATCGCAATCTTGTCATTTGTATAAGCATGAAATGCAAGTTTTAATGAGTCCCCTTCTTTGAATTTCAAATCAGTCGCTGTTAAATCCCCATGTCCTTTGATTGCTTTAATCCAATCAAGTTCAGATAAAATAACCGTTATGGGTTCTTTTGGAGCATAGTCTTCTGGATTTACTTCCATAACCTCTGTCTCTGGTTTCCACTCTGTTTTTCTGGCCCCTAATGTTGTTTTCTTTGAGAATACTTTTTTGATATTGCCAAAAATGTCAGATAATTTTGCTTTTATTAAACTCTCATCACCAATCAATTTTTCAAGTTCGGCTTTTTCTTCCTTTAATGCCTTGTCTTCGCCACGAATTTGCATTTCTTCCAATTTCTTTAATGAACGCAATTTCATATTTAATATACTCTCGGCCTGTAAGTCAGATAAGTTAAACTCACCCATCAAAATTGGTTTCGGCTCATCATTATTTCTGATGATTTGGATTACTCGGTCTAAATTCAAAAATGCTATCAAATAACCGTCTAGAATCTCAATCCTGTTATTTATTTGGGCTAATCTATAATTCGTCTTTCTTATCAATACTATCCTTTGATGTTTAATAAACTCAATCAAGACATCGCGAATCGGCATAACCCTTGGGGCTCCTGTTGAATCTAAAACATTGAAGTTCATATTAAACTTTGCTTCTAATTGTGTGAGACCAAACAAATGTGCCATTATTATATCAGCATCAACAGTTCTGGATTTTGGCTCTATCACAACACGAACATCTGTTGATGACTCGTCCAAAATGTCTGCTATTAAAACTAATTTTTTTTGCTCTATTAAATCAGCAATATTCTCTATCAACTCAGATTTTTTTACTCCATAAGGAATCTCTGTTATAACTATTTGATATTGGCCGTGGCCTAAATCCTCTTTATGCCATTTTGATCTGATATTAAAAGCCCCTATTCCCGTTTCATAGATATTTACAATAGAATCAAAATCGTTCGTTAAAATACCACCTGTTGGAAAATCTGGACCAACTAATTTTTTCATAATTTGAGAAGTTGTAGAATCTGGCTTTTCTAATAATAAGTCCAATGCATCACAAACCTCTGACACATTGTGCGTTGGGATATTCGTCGCCATTCCTACCGCAATTCCAGACGAGCCATTCGCTAATAAGTTTGGAAATGCACCAGGCATAATTACAGGCTCCATACTAGAACCATCAAAATTTGGAATAAAATCAACCGCATCTTCGCTGAGACCTTCTATAATATAAGTCGTCGCAGGGGTCATTCTGGATTCTGTATAACGATAAGCCG